>NZ_JBBCPK010000019.1:0-55017 GCF_037150775.1 Leclercia sp. M50 | reverse complement strand
GTAGGCTTTTAAGATCCCCTCGTCGGTCTGCAAGGATTTGGTGGCGTCGTTATAGCCAAACTGGGTGGTGATGATCTGCCACTGGGGATGATCTTTGGCGATTTTGGCTTTCGCCGCGTTCACCCACTGGTTCTGGTCGGTGACGGTCGGGCTGGAGTAGAAGAAGGCCACTTTGGCATCCGGTTTGGTCACCTGCTTCGAGGCCATCTCCACCAGCAGGCCACCGAGCTGTTCCGGGGTTCCCTGGTTGATGTAGATGCTGCGGCACTCCGGTTTGGTGTCGGAATCCCAGGTCAGGACTTTCACTCCGCGCTGCATGGCGCGCTTCAGCGCCGGGCAGAGGCCGTCCGGCGACACGGCGGAGACAATAATGGCGTTATAGCCCTGGTTGACGAAGTTATTGATCAGCTGCACCTGCCCCGAGACGCTCGGCTCGGTGGGGCCATCGTAGGTGACGTCCGTGCCCAGCGCTTTACCCGCCTCTTTCGCCCCGTTGCCGCCGCTGGTAAAGAAGCCGACGCCCACCAGTTTCGGGATAAACGCAATGCGGTCGGCGGCCTGCGCCGAGGCAACGCTTAATGCTACGGCCAGCACCATCAGTTTTATTTTCATCTTACGCTCCGGGTAGTTTTGTGAAGAGAGATCGCACCCACTCACGGTGCAGACTCAGTGAACGTCCCATCACCACCACAACCAACAGCGCCCCTGACAGCGCGCTCGACACCTGGTTGGGGATGCCGACCATCTGTAACCCCTGTTGCAGATACCCCACCAGCAATGCCGCCAGCGCAGTACCCAATACCGAACCTGAACCACCATAGATATTCGCCCCGCCCAGCACCGCCGCGGTGAGCGCGGGCATCAGCAGGTCGCGCCCTAAATCAGAGCGCGCCGAGCCGAAATAGGAGACCATCACCAGCGCGGCAATCGCCGACGCCACCCCCACCAGGCCATAGAGCGCGTAGGACATGCCGTTAACCGACAGCGCCGCATAGCGCGCCGCGCGCGGATTCTGCCCAATCAGAAACAGATGGCGGCCAAAGCGCCCGCGATGGGTAATCAGCCAGAAGATAAAGGTGATGATCGCGAACAGCACCAGCGGGATCGGCAGCCCGATAACCGTGAGATTGGCAAAGGCCGTGAAGCTCTCCGGGAAACCACCAATGCCTTCGTAACCGGTCGCCCCGGCCATGCCCGAGAGCAGCAGCGCCCCGCCGCCGTAGAGGTAGAGTGTGCCAAGGGTGATCACCAGCGGGCTGATGCCGGTGTAGTGGATAAGCAAAGCGTTGAACAGACCACACAGCAGCCCGAGCAGCAGGGTGAGCGGGATCGCCGCCGCCATCGGCACGCCGGACTGCATCATCACCCCCAGCGCGATGGCGCACAGGCCGATGGTGGAGCCGAGGGAGATGTCGATCCCGCCGCTGATGATCACCAGCGTCAGCGGCAGCGCCACAATGCCGATGCAGATAAAATCGCTGGTACTGAACAGCAGCATGTTGATGTCGAGCATCCGCGGGTTAAGGGTGCCAAACAGCAGGATCTCCAGCACCAGTAACAGCAGCAGCGCCCACTCCCAGTTAAGCTTCATCTACGCCACCTCTTTTTTGCGTTTGGGAAATGGGGTGACGTGCTTCCCCCCTTTGTTGCCCGGCTGGAAACGGTTGTACTTCAGGGCCCGCTGATGACGCGCCAGCGCCTGGCGCAGCCGTCCGTCGAGTACCAGCACCCCCAGCAGCACCAGGCCAGCGATAAAGTCATTCCACCACGCCGGGAGGCGGAACAGCACCAGCACGGTGTCGATCTGGGTCAGGAAGAAGGCCCCCAGCAGGGCGCCGATTAAGGTACCGGTACCGCCGAGCAGGGAGATGCCCCCAAGCACGCAGGCAGCGATGGCTTTCATCTCCAGCCCGCTGCCGGTCTGGTTCGGCACAAAGCCGATCTGCGCGGCAAAGACGATCCCGGCGCAGGCGGCCAGCACACCGTTGAGGGTGAAGGCCACCATCCGGGTGCGGTTGACTGCCACCCCCAGCTGGCGAGCGGCGGCGAGGTTATCCCCCACAGCGTAGAAATCGCGGCCAAAGGCGGTGCGCGACAGCGTCCAGGCCCCGAGGCCAGCGATAATCAGCACCACGATCCCCAGGGGCGATACCCCGAGCGCCACCGGCTCCGACAGCGCTTTCAGGCTCACCGGCAGCCCTTCAATCCACTTCCCGCCGGTCCAGAGCAGCATCGCCCCGCGCCACAGCCCCAGCGTGCCGAGGGTGGCGACAATCGCCGGAATGCGCAGCCCCACCACCAGCAGGCCGTTGAAGGCCCCCGCCAGCGCCCCGATCGCCAGCGCAAAGAGGATCGCCACCGGCAGGCCGTAGCCGTTGTTCAGCGCCACCCCCACGGCGATGGCGCACAGCCCGACAATCGAGCCGACCGACACGTCGATATTGCGGGTCAGCATCACCAGCCCGGCGCCGAGAGCCAGCAGGATCAGGATTTGCGAATTGGCGAAGATCATCCCCAGGGTCTGCAAACTGAGATAGGCTGGATTCAGGGCCACCAGCACCACAAACAGGGCGAGGATCGCCAGCAGGGCGCTAAGCTCGCGGTTTTTTAGGAGTGTTTTCATGCCTGCCCTCCGAAGGCCAGGGCCATCATGCGATCGAGGCTGACGGCGTGGCGCGGCAGTTCCCCGCTGAGCACCCCCTGGTGCATCACCAGCACCCGATCCGCCAGGCCGGGAAACTCATCCATGTCGCTGGAGATCATCAGTACCGCCACGTTTTGCGCCGCCACGCTTTTGAGAAGCCCATAGATATCGGCCCGGGCGGAGACGTCCACGCCGCGGGTCGGCTCATCAACAATCAGCAGCAGCGGATTGGCCTCCAGGCAGCGGGCCAGCAGCACCTTCTGCTGATTGCCGCCCGACAGGGTGCGCACGGTCTGATCCGGGCCGTTGAGTTTGATCCCCAGCGCCCGGTGATAGCGCTCCACCACCGCCGCCTCGCGTTTGCGCTGCTGCCAGAGCGAAGGTTCGTTCAGCGCCACGGTATTCCAGCGTACCGGCGCATCGAGAAACAGGCCGGAGACCTGCCGGTCTTCCGGGAGATAGACCAGCCCTTTCTCCAGCCGGGCGCTGACCGGATCGCGGTCGATCTGCTGGTTTTCGAGCCAGATCCTCCCGCCCCGCGACGGGCGCAGGCCGTAGAGCGTTTCGGCAAACTCGGTGCGCCCGGAGCCTACTAATCCCGCCAGGCCGACGATCTCCCCGGCGTAGATCTCAAGGCTAAGATCGATAAAGCCCTCCCCGGTGAGCGTCTCCACCCGCAGCACCGGAAAATCCTGCGCCTGGGTGCGGCGATTGCCCGGCAGCGCCAGCCACAGCTTTTGCGTGTCGCTCAACTGCGGGTCGCGGCTGACCGGGGTCATGGCGGCAATGAGCGCGTTATCGTCAAACTGCGCGGTTTCGCCGCTCAACACGATCGCCCCGTCGCGCATCACCGAGACATGGCTGGCGAGCTGACGAATTTCGGGCAGCTTGTGGGAGATAAAGACAATCCCGACCCCCATCCCCTGGAGCGCGCGGATCTGGCGGAACAGGCGCTCCGTTTCGCCCGGTGTCAGCGAGGCGGTGGGTTCATCAAGGATGAGGATCTTCGCCTCGCGCATCAGCCCGCGCAGGATCTCCACCATCTGCTGATCCGCCACCTCCAGGGTGCTGGCGGCAGCGTCTAAATTGAGCTGGCACTGGAGCTGCTCCAGCTTATCCCCAAGACGTTGGGCGGTGGCCTGCCCGCGCGGCAGGCGAAAGAGAATGTTTTCCCGCACGCTGAGGTTCGGAAACAGCATCGGCTCCTGGGGCACAAGATAGATGCCGAGCTGGTGGGCCTGGCCCGGTTTGAGGCGAGCAAAAGGCTGGCCCTCAATAGAAAGTTCACCGCGGTCGGGCGTTTCGACCCCGGCGACAATCTTCATCAGGGTCGATTTCCCGGCGCCGTTGCCGCCCATGAGGGCATGGACCTGGCCCGCAAGCAGAGTGAAATCAATGTTTTTCAATACTGGAACGCCGGAGAACTGCTTCTGGATCCCGCGCGCCTCAATCAGTGCTCTCATTATCGCTCCGCTATTGAACAAATGATTTTTGAAATTAATAACGTTCAAAAGCGTAGACGGTGAACTATATTTACAACCGTGCAGGGATCACAGTTTTATGGATATGATCCCGATAATGCTGAAACATTCCGGAATATCCGTTTTGCCGTGTGGCTCACAGATTCAAGCTGCGGCAAAGCGAACATATGATCTAAATTTTGATAAGAGTTCAAATATGGCTGAGAAACGCGTTGCCGAAGAGGGACGATTTGCCGGACTGGCACTGACGGAAGAGGAACTGGTGGCGCGCGTGGCGTGGTGCTACTACCACGACGGCCTGACGCAGAACGATATCGGCGAACGGCTGGGTTTACCGCGGCTCAAGATTTCACGGCTGCTGGAAAAGGGCCGACAGTCCGGGGTGATCCGCGTGCAGATCAACTCCCGCTACGAAGGGTGTCTGGCGCTGGAGACCGCGCTTCAGCAGCGTTTCGGCCTGAAGCTGGTGCGCGTGCTGCCCGCCCTGAATACCCCGGCGATGAGCGTGCGCTTAGGGATTGGCGCCGCGCAGTCGTTAATGGGCGTGCTGGAGCCGGGGCAACTGCTGGCGGTGGGATTTGGTGAAACCACCATGAGCTGCATTCAGCACTTAAGCGGCTTTATCAGCTCCCAGCAGGTGCGGCTGGTGACCCTCTCCGGCGGCGTCGGGCCCTATATGACCGGCATTGGTCAGCTGGATGCCGCCTGCAGCGTCAGCATGATCCCCGCCCCGCTGCGGGTCTCCTCCGCAGAGGTGGCCGGGATCCTGAAGCGGGAAACCAGCGTGCGGGATGTGATCCTCGCCGCCACCGCCGCCGACGCCGCCGTGGTCGGCATTGGTGCCGTAAACCAGCGCCGGGATGCCACCATCTTGCGCTCCGGCTATATCAGCGAAGGGGAACAGCTGATGTTTGCCCGCAAAGGGGCGGTGGGCGACATCCTGGGCTATTTCCTCAATGCCGAGGGAGAGCGGGTATCGGATCTGGAGATCCACCGTGAGTTACTGGGCGTCACCCTCGATGAACTGGCGCAGTTGCCCACCATCGTTGGCGTCGCCGGAGGAGAAGAGAAAGCCGATGCGATTTATGCCGCACTGAAAGGTCGCCGTATCAATGGCCTGGTGACGGAAGAGACGACAGCCCGCGCGGTGCTGGCTCTGGCCGGATAAGAGTCGCCCTGCGCCTGACACGAGGCAAGCTCATGAGTTACCTTTTAGCGTTAGATGCAGGGACAGGCAGCGTTCGCGCCGTGGTGTTTGATCTCCAGGGCAACCAGATAGCCGTCGGCCAGGCCGAATGGAAACACCTGAGCGTGGAGAACGTCCCCGGCTCGATGGAGTTCGACCTCGACACCAACTGGCGGCTGGCCTGCCAGTGTATTCACCAGGCGCTTGAGCGGGCGCACCTGAGCGCGGCGGATATCCAGTCCGTCGCCTGCTGCTCAATGCGCGAGGGGATTGTCCTCTATGACCGCAACGGCGACGCCATCTGGGCCTGCGCCAACGTCGATGCCCGCGCCAGCCGCGAAGTGGCTGAACTCAAAGAGATCCACGATTACCGCTTTGAATCTGAAGTCTATGACGTCTCCGGCCAGACCCTGGCCCTGAGCGCCATGCCGCGCCTGCTCTGGCTGGCGCACCATCGCCCGGATATCTACCGCAACGCGGCGACCATCACCATGATCAGCGACTGGCTGGCGGCGAAACTCTCCGGCGAGCTGGCGGTTGACCCGTCTAACGCCGGCACCACCGGCATGTTAGATCTCTTTTCCCGCGACTGGCGGCCCGCGCTGCTGGACATGGCCGGGCTGCGGGCCGATATCCTCTCGCCGGTCAAAGAGACAGGGAGCGTGCTGGGTGCCGTCACCCGGGAGGCGGCGCAGCAGTCGGGCCTGCGGGAAGGCACGCCGGTGGTGATGGGCGGCGGCGATGTGCAGCTGGGCTGTCTGGGCCTGGGGGTGGTCCGCGCCGGGCAAACCGCGGTGCTGGGCGGCACCTTCTGGCAGCAGGTGGTCAACCTGCCGCAGGTGCGCACCGATCCGCAGATGAACATCCGCGTGAACCCACACGTCATTCCGGGTATGGCCCAGGCGGAGTCGATCAGCTTCTTCACCGGGCTGACCATGCGCTGGTTCCGCGACGCCTTCTGCGCCGAAGAGAAGCTGATTGCCGAACGCATGGGGATGGACACCTACGCCCTGATGGAGGAGATGGCCAGCCGGGTGCCGGCGGGCTCTCACGGGGTGATGCCGATCTTCTCCGACGCCATGCACTTTAAGCAGTGGTATCACGCTGCGCCGTCGTTTATTAACCTCTCCATCGACCCGGAAAAATGCAATAAGGCTACCCTGTTCCGCGCCCTGGAGGAGAATGCAGCGATTGTCTCCGCCTGCAACCTGGCGCAGATTTCGCAGTTCTCCGGCGTCACCTTTGACAGCCTGGTGTTTGCCGGCGGCGGCGCGAAAGGGGCGCTGTGGAGCCAGATCTTAAGCGACGTTACCGGCCTGCCGGTGCGGGTGCCGGAGGTAAAAGAGGCTACCGCGCTGGGCTGCGCCATCGCCGCCGGGAGCGGCGCCGGGCTGTATGATGATATGGCTGCCACGGGAGAGTCGCTGGTGAAATGGAGCCGGGAATTTACCCCCAATCCGGCACACCGGGCGTTGTACGACGGCATGATGCAGAAGTGGCAGGCGGTCTATGCCGACCAGCTCGGGCTGGTGGACAGCGGGCTGACCACCTCCATGTGGCAGGCACCGGGGCTGGTGCGCGCCACGGCGCCGTAAAAAACGCCGGATGGCGCTGCGTTTATCCGGCCTACGGTTTTGTAGCCCCGGTAAGCGCAGCGCCACCGGGGAAGTTCTTTGAGATCTATCACAATCATTCGATCCCGCTTTTACCTTTCTTCTGCCGCTGGCTAAATTAGTAACTCATCCGACCACATAACAATAATTTTACACTGGAAGAGACTATGAGCCGCTACCCGTCGCTATTCGCCCCCCTCGATCTGGGATTCACCACCCTGAAAAACCGCGTGTTAATGGGCTCGATGCATACCGGGCTGGAGGAGCGGCCGGACGGTGCTGAGCGGCTGGCCGCGTTCTATGCCGAGCGCGCCCGTCACGGGGTGGCGCTCATCGTTACTGGCGGTGTGGCCCCTGCGCCATCCGGGGTGGCGATGGAGGGCGGCGCGGTGCTGAACGATGCGGCACAGCTGCCCCATCACCGGATCGTGACCGATGCCGTCCACCAGGAAGGCGGTAAAATCGCCCTGCAAATTCTGCATACCGGGCGCTACAGCTATCAGCCAAACCCGGTGGCCCCGTCGGCGATCCAGGCCCCGATCAACCGCTTTAAGCCGCAAGCGCTGACCCACGACGAGATCCTGACCCTGATCGATGACTTCGCCCGCTGTGCGGCGCTGGCGCGGGAGGCGGGCTACGACGGCGTGGAGGTGATGGGCTCCGAAGGCTATCTGATTAACGAATTCCTCGCTGCACGCACCAACCAGCGTGACGACGAATGGGGCGGCGACTATGCACGCCGGATGCGCTTTGCCGTCGAGGTGGTGCGCGCCGTGCGCGAGCGCGCCGGAAGCGACTTTATTATTATCTTCCGCCTGTCGATGCTGGATCTAGTGGAGGGCGGCGGCACCTTCGAGGAAACCGTCCAGCTGGCGCAGGCCATAGAGGCGGCGGGCGCGACCATCATCAACACCGGGATTGGCTGGCACGAAGCGCGCATTCCGACCATCGCCACCCCGGAGCCGCGCGCGGCGTTCAGCTGGGTAACCCGCAGGCTGAAAGGCAAGGGGTCGATCCAGCTGGTCACCACCAACCGCATTAACGATCCCCAGGTGGCGGACGATCTGCTGGCGAATGGCGATGCCGATATGGTGTCGATGGCGCGGCCCTTCCTCGCCGATGCGGAGATCCTCTCCAAAGCGCAAAGTGGTCGCGCGGATGAGATCAACACCTGTATCGGCTGCAACCAGGCCTGCCTGGATCAGATCTTCGTCGGCAAAGTTACCTCCTGCCTGGTGAATCCGCGCGCCTGCCATGAGACCAAAATGCCGGTGGTGCCGGCATTGAATAAGAAACGGCTGGCGGTGGTGGGCGCAGGCCCGGCGGGGCTGGCGTTTGCGGTGAATGCCGCCTCGCGGGGGCACAGCGTCACGCTGTTTGATGCCGCCGCTGAGATTGGCGGCCAGTTTAATATCGCCAAACAGATCCCCGGCAAAGAGGAGTTCTACGAGACGCTGCGCTACTACCGCCGGATCATCGAGGTTACCGGCGTGGATCTGCGGCTCAACCAGTGGGTGACCGCGGACGATCTCGCCGACTTTGACGAAACGATCCTCGCCAGCGGGATCGCCCCGCGTCTGCCTGCGATCGAGGGCATCGATCATCCGAAAGTGCTGAGCTACCTCGACGTGCTGCGCGACAAAGCGCCGGTGGGCGATCGGGTGGCGATCATCGGCTGCGGCGGGATCGGCTTTGATACCGCCATGTACCTGAGCCAGACGGGCGAGGCCACCAGCCAGAATATCGCGGAATTCTGCGCAGAATGGGGTATCGATACCAGCCTGAATCAGGTGGGGGGCTTGCGTCCGGAAGGGCCACAGCTGCCAAAAAGCCCGCGCCAGATCGTGATGCTGCAACGCAAGGCCAGCAAACCTGGCGAAGGGCTGGGGAAAACCACCGGCTGGATCCACCGCGCCACCCTCCTCGCCCGCGGCGTGAAGATGATCCCGGCAGTGAGTTATCAGAAGATCGACGACGAAGGGCTGCATCTATTGATCGGCGGTGAACCGCAGTTGCTGCCCGTCGATCATGTCATTTTGTGTGCCGGACAGGAGCCGAAGCGCGATCTGGCCGAGCCGCTGCGCGAGGCGGGCAGAACGGTGCATCTGATTGGCGGGTGTGATGTGGCGATGGAGCTGGATGCCCGGCGGGCGATTGCCCAGGGGACGGCGTTAGCATTAGCGATCTAAAGCATTGCCGGGCGGCGCTACGCTTGCACCGGCCTACGGTTTTGTAGGCCCGGTAAGCGTAGCGCCACCGGGCAAAACAATCTTAACGGCGGCGACCCAACTTAACTGCTTTCAGCACCACGAACTTGTTGTTCGTCGCAATGGTGGTGCAGTTACCGAAAATCTTCTTCAGCTTGTGGAAGTAGTCCAGGTGGCGGTTGGCGACGATGTAGAGCTCCCCGTTGATTTTCAGGCAGCGGCGCGCGTGGTGGAACATCTCCCAGGCGACGTTATCGGTCAGGGCGTGCTTCTGATGGAACGGCGGGTTGCAGAACACGGCGTTAAAGCGGAACGGCTCCACCCCCGAGAGCGCGTTGTTGATCATAAACTCGCAGCGATCCAGCGCCTCCGGCATGTTGGTCTCCACGTTGAGACGGCTGGAGGCTACGGCCATCGGCGATTCGTCGCTGAAGACCACGCTCGCTTCCGGGTTCTTCGCCAGCAGGGTCAGGCCGATCACCCCGTTACCGCAGCCAAGATCGACGATCTCCCCTTCCAGGTTTTCCGGCAGATGCTCGATAAAGAAACGCGCCCCGATATCCAGCCCGGTACGGGAGAAGACGTTGGCGTGGTTGTGGATGGTCCAGTCGGTGCCTTCCAGCTTCCAGCTCAGGGTCTCTGGCGCGTCGGCCAGGTCTGGTGCCGTGAAAGTACAGTTGATGAGGCGCGCTTTCTTCCAGGCAAGCGTAGTGGTGGTTGGCCCCAGCACTTTCTCGAACAGTTCCAGCGTAGAGGTATGGATATCACGCGCTTTAGCACCGGCGATAATGCGCGTCTCTGGCGTCACCACCTTGCGCAGCGCACGGAGCTGCTGCTCCAGCAGCGCCATTGTTTTCGGCACTTTGATCAGCACCACGCCCGGCGCCTGCGGGTAATCCGCGGTGCTGTCGAGGAATATCACGCTGCCTTCATCGAGTTCGTTGTGGCGCAGGTTTTCCCGCGTCGCCAGCTCGCTTATGTACGAATCACCGATGCTGTAAGGGGTGTGTTCGGCCAGGGCGCAAGCCAGAGCGCCGAAAGCATCATTCAGGATCAGAACCGGGCCGCTGATTTCGGTGTCATCCAACTGTTGCAGCAGATAGTCATCCGCCGCTTCCCACGCCTGCAGCGGGTTAACGTCGTCCGTTTCCGGAAAACGTTTTAAGTCGAGTGAACGGAAACCGTTGTCTAAGTGGCTCATCGGCCCTCCTGAGTGGTAAAATTTCGGCGTTATCCCTGAAAAGGGTGCGTGAGTATACCCGTTTTCACACTGATGTGGGCTTTTGATGAACCAACTTCCTTATCTCCAGGGCTACCCGGAGCATTTACTTTCTCAGGTTCGTAGCCTGATTGCCGAGCAGAAGCTGGGCGCGGTGCTGGAAAAACGCTATCCCGGCACCCACGATGTCGCTACCGATAAAGCCCTCTGGCAGTATACGCAGGATCTCAAAAGCCGTTACCTGAAGAGCGCCCCGCCGATCAATAAGGTGATGTACGACAACAAGATCCACGTGCTGAAGAACGCGCTGGGCCTGCACACCGCCATCTCCCGCGTGCAGGGCGGCAAGCTGAAGGCCAAAGCCGAGATCCGCGTGGCGACGGTGTTCCGCAACGCGCCGGAGGCGTTCCTGCGCATGATCGTGGTGCATGAGCTGGCTCACCTGAAAGAGAAGGAGCACGATAAAGCCTTCTATTCCCTCTGCTGCCACATGGAGCCGCAGTACCATCAGCTGGAGTTTGATACCCGGCTGTGGCTGACGCATCTATCGTTAAAGAGTAATGCGGATTAGCGCACGCGATTTGTCATGATGACGTGCTACAGTGGCTAAAGGTTCCCTGCTACGGAGTACGTAAACGTTTATGATACGTTTCGCAGTCATTGGGACGAACTGGATCACCCGTCAGTTCGTCGATGCCGCCCATGAGACCGGCAAATATAAACTTACCGCAGTCTATTCCCGCAGCCTTGAACAGGCCCAGACCTTTGCGAACGACTACCTCGTCGAACATCTCTTTACCTCGCTGGAGGAGATGGCGCAAAGCGATGCGATTGACGCGGTTTATATTGCCAGCCCCAACTCTCTGCACTTCCCGCAGACGAAGCTGTTCCTCAGCCATAAAAAACATGTGATTTGCGAGAAGCCGCTGGCCTCTAATATCGATGAGGTTGAAGCCGCTATTGCCCTTGCGCGGGAAAACCAGGTGGTGCTGTTCGAGGCCTTCAAAACCGCCAGCCTGCCGAATTTCCTGCTACTGCAGCAGTCGCTGTCGAAAGTGGGCCGCATCCGCAAAGCCTTTATCAACTATTGCCAGTATTCGTCGCGCTACCAGCGCTACCTGGACGGCGAGAATCCGAACACCTTTAATCCGCAGTTCTCCAACGGCTCGATTATGGATATCGGTTTCTACTGTCTCGCCTCGGCGGTGGCGCTGTGGGGCGAGCCGCACCGGGTGCAGGCGACCGCCAGCCTGCTGGAAAGCGGCGTGGATGCCCACGGTCTGGTAGTGCTGGATTATGGCGATTTCAGCGTGACGCTGCAGCACTCCAAGGTGAGTGACTCGGTGCTGCCAAGCGAGATCCAGGGCGAGAACGGCGCGCTGGTGATCGAGAAGATCTCTGAGTGCCAGAAGCTGAGCTACGTGCCGCGCGGCGGCAAGCCTCAGGAACTGACGCAGCCTCAGCATATCAACACTATGCTGTATGAGGCAGAGGTGTTTGCGCGTCTGGTCGAAACCCAGGAAGTTAACCATCCGGGCCTTGCGGTGAGCCGTACCACGGCGAAGCTGCAAACCGAAATCCGTCGCCAGACGGGGGTGGTTTTCCCGGCTGACGGCCTTAACGCAGAAGTTACCGCGTAAAGCTGTGTAATGAATTAGCGCAGGCCATTGACGAAACCAATGGCCTGACATATTTTGTTACCTGCAAAGGGGAGTAACTTCCTGGTCGGTGGATCGTCATTACGATGCGTGTAATACCGCATCCGGTCGCCGGGCAACGAAAAAGGAATACGTGAGCGTATTCCTTTCTTGTTGTAAGTGAGACCTTGCCGGAAGGCGAGGTCTATGCACAAAAAACGCAACGGCTATCGTCTTCTGACGTTAGCCGTTTTTTTTTGTGGAAGGAAAATTGTATGAATACTGTCGGTACTCCGCTGATGTGGGGAGGATTCGCCATCGTTGTGGTCATCATGCTGGCGATCGATCTCTTTTTGCAGGGTCGGCGCGGCGCGCATGGCATGACCATGAAGCAGGCGGCCGCCTGGTCGCTGGTATGGGTCACGCTCTCTCTGCTCTTCTGTGCCGCCTTCTGGTGGTATCTCTCCGTGACGCAAGGCCGCGCGGTCGCCGATCCCCAGGCGCTGGCGTTCCTCACCGGCTATCTGATTGAAAAAGCCCTGGCGGTGGATAACGTCTTCGTCTGGCTGATGCTGTTCAGCTATTTTGCGGTGCCTGCAGCCTTGCAGCGTCGGGTGCTGGTGTATGGCGTGCTGGGCGCGATCGTGTTGCGTACCATCATGATCTTCGCCGGTAGCTGGCTGATTACCCAGTTCGAATGGCTGCTCTATGTTTTCGGCGCCTTCCTGCTCTTTACCGGCGTGAAGATGGCGCTGGCGAAGGAAGATGAAACCGGTATTGGCGAGAAGCCGCTGGTACGCTGGCTGCGTGGTCATATGCGTATGACCGACACCATCGAAAGCGAGCACTTCTTCGTGCGTAAAAACGGCCTGCTGTATGCCACGCCGCTGCTGCTGGTGCTGATCATGGTGGAGCTGAGCGATGTGATTTTCGCGGTCGACAGTATTCCGGCGATCTTCGCGGTGACCACTGACCCGTTCATCGTGCTGACCTCAAACCTCTTTGCGATCCTCGGCCTGCGTGCGATGTACTTCCTGCTGGCGGGCGTGGCGGAGCGCTTCTCAATGCTGAAGTATGGTCTGTCGGTGATCCTGGTCTTTATCGGCATTAAGATGTTGATTGTCGATTTCTATCACATCCCGATCGCCATCTCGCTGGGCGTGGTGTTTGGCATCCTGGTTGTGACCCTGCTTATCAACGCCTGGGTGAACCACCAGAACGATAAGAAGCGGCAGATCCAGTAAGGGGATTGTGCGGTCTGGTGCCCGGCGGCGCGACGCTTGCCGGGCCTACGGTTTTGTAGGCCGGGTAAGCGCAGCGCCACCCGGCATGACAACACGCAGCGGAGTAAAACGCGCTACCCGGCAAAAATGTAAGCAGACAGTTAAAAAACATGACGCAGTACGTAAATTCCAGCATTTTGCTCTTCCCAGGCTTCGCGCATTCAATATACTCATCCTGACAAACACACACCTCTAACCGGAATATAAGTGCCTGAGAGCATCTCCGGGACGGAACGCAATCTCACTGAAGGAATTTTTATGACCATGCAATCCCCGGGTTTGCTCGCGCGTCTGGCGCAGGGCAGCCTTGTTAAACAAATACTGGTAGGTCTGGTGCTGGGTATTTTACTGGCACTGGTTTCCAAACCGGCGGCAATTGCCACCGGCCTGCTCGGCACCCTGTTCGTTGGCGCGTTAAAAGCCGTCGCCCCAGTCCTGGTACTGATGCTGGTTATGGCCTCCATTGCCAACCATCAGAAAGGACAGAAAACCAACATTCGCCCGATTTTGTTCCTTTATCTGCTGGGCACCTTCTCTGCCGCGCTGACGGCGGTCATTTTTAGCTTCGTGTTCCCCTCCACGCTGCACCTGACCTCTGCAGCGGGCGATATCACCCCACCATCGGGCATCGTGGAAGTGCTTCGCGGCCTGCTGATAAGCATGGTCTCTAACCCGATTGACGCGCTGCTGAATGCTAACTACATCGGCATTCTGGTATGGGCCGTCGGGCTGGGCTTCGCCCTGCGCCATGGCAACGACACCACCAAAAATCTGATCACCGATATCTCTAACGCGGTCACCTTTATAGTGAAAGTGGTGATCCGCTTTGCGCCGATCGGTATCTTTGGCCTGGTCTCTTCTACTCTGGCAACCACCGGCTTTGAAACCCTGTGGGGCTATGCGCAACTGCTGGTTGTACTGGTGGGCTGCATGCTGCTGGTGGCGCTGGTCATCAACCCGCTGCTGGTGTTCTGGCAGATCCGCCGTAACCCTTATCCGCTGGTGCTGACCTGCCTGCGTGAGAGCGGCGTCTACGCCTTCTTTACCCGCAGCTCCGCGGCGAACATTCCGGTTAACATGGCGCTGGCCGAGAAGCTGAACCTGGATCGTGACACCTACTCCGTCTCTATCCCACTGGGTGCGACGGTGAACATGGCAGGTGCGGCGATCACCATCACCGTGCTGACCCTGGCTGCCGTGCATACCCTGGGCGTGCCGGTCGACCTGTTAACCGCGCTGCTGCTGAGCGTTGTGGCGTCGCTGTGCGCCTGTGGTGCATCGGGCGTTGCGGGCGGTTCTCTGCTGCTGATCCCGCTGGCCTGCAACATGTTCGGTATTCCGAATGAAGTGGCGATGCAGGTTGTGGCTGTGGGCTTTATCATTGGCGTGCTGCAGGACTCGTGCGAAACCGCGCTGAACTCCTCCACCGACGTGCTGTTTACCGCTGCGGCGTGTCAGGCTGAAGATGCGCGTCTGGCTAAGAACGCTTTACGTAATTAATAAAAAAGCCCGGTGGCGGCTACGCCTTACCGGGCCTGATTTTGGTTCGTAGGTCGGGTAAGCGTTAGCGCCACCCGACACCACACCTACAGCGTCACACCACTCTTGAAGATCGCCAGCTCGCGGAAGTCGTTTTTTTCGTTGCAGGCCTGTTTGCCATTGGCAATATCCACAATCACATCCACGAATTCCGTTAACAGCTGCGGCATCGCTTTGCCGTGGATCAGCTGACCGGCATCGAAATCGATCCAGTGCTTTTTCTTCGCCGCCAGCTCGCTGTTGGTGGCAATTTTCACCGTTGGCACAAAACCGCCATATGGGGTGCCGCGACCGGTGCTGAACAGCACCATATGGCAACCCGCCCCCGCCAGGGCGCTGGTAGCAACGGCATCGTTACCCGGCGCACTAAGCAGGTTCAGACCCGGCGTGCTCAACCGCTCGCCGTAGCGCAGGACGTCCACCACCTGGCTGGCACCCGCTTTCTGGGTACAGCCGAGGGATTTCTCTTCCAGCGTGGTGATCCCGCCCGCCTTGTTGCCCGGGGATGGGTTCTCGTAAATCGGCTGGTTGTGGGCGATAAAGTACTGCTTGAAGTCGTTGACCATGGTGACGGTCTTTTCAAACGTCGCTTCGTCGCGGCAGTGGCTCATCAAAATGCGCTCCGCGCCGAACATCTCCGGCACTTCGGTCAGCACGGTGGTGCCGCCGTTGCTGATGACATAATCAGAGAACTGACCCAGCATCGGGTTAGCGGTAATGCCGGACAGCCCATCCGAGCCGCCGCACTCCAGACCAAACTTCAGCTCGCTCAGCTTGCCTGGCTCACGCTTATCATGGCGCATCGCCTCATACAACTCATGCAGATGCTCCAGACCGGCTTCCACTTCATCGTCCTGATGCTGGCACACCATAAAGTGTACGCGGGCAGGGTCGAAATCCCCCAGCGTCTCACGGAAGGCATCCACCTGGTTGTTTTCACAACCGAGGCCAATCACCAGCACCGCCCCGGCGTTCGGGTGGCGGACCATGTTTTGCAGCATGGTGCGGGTGTTGATGTGATCGTCACCCAGCTGGGAACAGCCGTAGGTGTGGCTGAACAGGAAGACGCCGTCGGTGCCTTCCGCCTGGTTAGTCTCTTTCAGGAAGCGGCTCTGGATCTGACGGGCGATGCCGTTGACGCAGCCGACGGTGGGCAGGATCCACAGTTCATTGCGGATCCCCACCTCACCGCTGGCGCGGCGGTAGATCTGAACGTCACGATCTGCCGCCTGGCGGCTCTCAGCCAGCAACTCAGGTTGATAGCTGTACTCATCCAGATCGCTCAGATTGGTGCGCGTATTATGGGAGTGAATAAATTCACCCGCCGCGATATCCGCCAGGGCATGGCCGATAGGCAGACCGTATTTGATAACGTTCTCCCCTTTGGCAATCGGCTGCAGGGCAAACTTGTGCCCGCGTGCCAGATCCTGGCGCAGGGTGACGGTCTGGTTGTCAAACGTCACCTCCAGGCCTTCGCTCAGGTCGGCCAGCGCGACCGCAACGTTATCCAGCGAATGGATTTTGATGTATTGCATATCAACCTCAGACGGCCTTAGTTCAGTTCAATAGCGAAGTAGTCGCGCGCATTGTTAAAGCAGATGTTTCTCACCATTTCGCCCAGCAGCTGAATATCGGCCGGCGCTTCGCCTGCGGTGACCCAGCGGCCAATCATCTGGCACAGAATGCGGCGGAAATATTCATGGCGAGTATAGGAAAGGAAGCTGCGGCTGTCGGTCAGCATGCCGACAAAGCGGCTCAGCAGACCAAGCTGCGCCAGCTGGGTCATCTGACGCTCCATGCCATCTTTCTGGTCGTTGAACCACCAGCCGGAACCGAACTGCATTTTGCCCGGCATCCCTTCGCCCTGGAAGTTACCGATCATGGTGCCCAGCACTTCGTTATCGCGTGGGTTCAGGCAGTACAGAATGGTTTTTGGCAGCAGGTTCTCTTCGTTCTGTTTGCTCAGCAGTCTGGAGAGCTCTTCCGCCAGCGGACGGTCGTTGATGGAGTCGAAACCGACGTCGGCGCCCAGCAGCTTGAACTGACGCAGGTTGTTGTTGCGCAGCGCGCCAATGTGGTACTGCTGCACCCAGCCGCGACGGGCATATTCTGCCGCCAGCCAGACCAGTACCGCAGTTTTGAACTGCGCCACTTCATGCTCGCTCAGGGTTTCACCCGCCAGGCGGCGCGCCAGGATGCTGTCCAGCTCGGCTTCGTTCGCCTCAGCAAACAGCACCACGTCCAGAGCATGGTCAGACACTTTACAGCCGTGAGCCGCGAAGTGATCCAGACGCTTCGTCAGCGCGGTCTGCAGATCGCCGAAACGGCGGATCTCGGTATCAGAGACTTCACTCAGCTTCGCCATGTAGTCGGCAAAGGTCGCCTGCTCAATGTTGAACGCTTTATCCGGGCGCCAGCTTGGCAGCACTTTCACGTCAAACGAGCTGTCTTTCGCGACAACGGCGTGATGCTCCAGAGAGTCAATCGGATCGTCGGTGGTGCCGACCATCTTCACGTTCATCTGCTTCATGATGCCGCGGGCAGAGAATTTATCCTGGGCCAGCAGCTCATTACATTCGTTCCAGATCTCATCCGCGGTAGACGGAGAGAGCAGCTTGCCGGTGATCCCGAATGGACGGCGCAGCTCCAGATGGGTCCAGTGGTAGAGCGGGTTACCAATGGTGTGCGGCACGGTCGCTGCCCAGGCATCGAATTTTTCACGGTCAGACGCGTCGCCGGTACAGAGGCGTTCAGCCACCCCGTTGGTGCGCATGGCGCGCCACTTGTAATGGTCGCCTTTCAGCCAGATGTCATACAGGTTTTTAAAACGGTAATTTTCGGCGACCTGCTGCGGCGGAAGGTGGCAGTGGTAGTCGAAAATCGGCTGGTCTTTCGCGTAATCATGGTACAGGCGGCGGGCAAATTCGGTATCTAACAGAAAATCTTCAGTCATAAACGGCGTCATGTCGTCATCCTCTTAACGGGCACGTCAGAAAACAGCAATGTTCAGATGCTGCAAAGTTATCACACCAATTTCCAGAGGCCGATGATTTTTTCGTGAGTTAGATCAATAAACGTCGACAAATAATCTACATCTAAAGTGTTAAACAGCGCTTAACGCCGCGCCAGCTCTGGCCTGACACAGACTCGACATTACCCTTACAATTATTGACACATTTGTGATGTCACTCACCTTTTAAAGTTGTATGACAAGTTATCGTTCTGCCGTCGCAAATTATAAGCCGACGGAATGCATTACCGGTGCCACAGGCGTCGGACTCAGCGGTAAGGATACCGAATTATGCACGTTACTTATGGCAAGGTTCGGGCCGTACCGGGAGCATTTCCGGTTACGCCCTCCCGTTGAAAACATCTCACGCAATGCATAGAGATGCCCGTACTCCGGTGCGGCAATAACATAACGATGAGGTTTTACATGCGTAAAATTAAAGGGTTACGTTGGTACATGATCGCACTGGTGACGCTCGGCACCGTGCTGGGCTACCTGACGCGTAATACCATAGCGGCGGCTGCGCCAACGCTGATGGAAGAGTTGCACATCTCCACGCAACAATACTCCTATATTATCGCGGCCTATTCCGCGGCTTACACCATCATGCAGCCGGTAGCAGGCTACGTGCTGGATATTCTGGGTACGAAAGTTGGCTACGCCGTATTCGCCGTCACCTGGGCCATCTTCTGCGGCGCAACCGCGCTGGCAGGCAGCTGGGGTGGCCTGGCGCTGGCCCGTGGCGCGGTAGGTGCTGCGGAAGCGGCGATGATCCCTGCGGGTCTGAAAGCGGCATCCGAGTGGTTCCCGGCGAAAGAGCGCTCCATCGCGGTGGGCTACTTCAACGTGGGTTCCTCTATCGGCGCGATGATTGCTCCGCCGCTGGTGGTGTGGGCTATCGTGATGCACAGCTGGCAGCTGGCGTTTATTCTCTCCGGCGTACTGAGCTTCGCCTGGGCGATGTGCTGGCTGATCTTCTACAAACACCCGCGCGATCAGAAGAAACTCTCTGATGAAGAACGCGACTACATCATCGGCGGCCAGGAGTCCCAGCACCAGACCAATAACGGCAAGAAGATGTCTGTTCTGCAGATTCTGGGTACCCGTCAGTTCTGGGGTATCGCCCTGCCGCGTTTCCTGGCTGAGCCTGCATGGGGTACGTTCAACGCCTGGATCCCGCTGTTCATGTTTAAAGTTTACGGCTTTAACCTGAAAGAGATCGCCATGTTCGCCTGGATGCCAATGCTGTTCGCAGACCTGGGCTGTATCGTCGGGGGTTACCTGCCACCGCTGTTCCAGCGCTGGTTCGGCGTGAACCTGATCGTCTCCCGTAAAATGGTTGTCACCATGGGTGCCGTACTGATGATTGGCCCGGGGATGATTGGTCTGTTCACCAGCCCGTATGTCGCGATTGCGCTGCTGTGCGTCGGGGGCTTTGCTCACCAGTCTCTCTCCGGTGCGCTGATCACCCTCTCTTCTGATGTCTTCGGTCGTAATGAAGTGGCGACCGCTAACGGCCTGACCGGGATGGCAGCCTGGACCGCCAGCACCCTGTTCGCCCTGGTGGTCGGTGCGCTGGCTGACACCATCGGCTTTAGCCCGCTGTTCGCGGTACTGGCTATCTTCGACCTGCTGGGTGCAGTGCTTATCTGGACGGTGCTGAAAAGCAAGTCCGCAGAGGAGCTGTTGCAAGAGTCCGTTGGAAGACCCGCGACTCAGAGCTAGATTTATTGCCGGGTGGCGCTTCGCTTACCCGGCCTACTAAACCGCAGGGCGCGCAAGCGAAGCGCAGCCTGGTATATAAAAGCCGCTCCCGAGCGGCTTTTTTGCGGGTCAAATCTGGAGACAAAGGGGTAAAAGTGGTATAACAAATCATTAGCCATACCTTGCCTGGAGCGCATATGGAAATCAACGAACCCCGTCGTCTTTATCAGCAACTTGCTGCAGAGCTGAAATCGCGCATCGAGCAAGGCGTTTATCTGGTAGGCGACAAGTTACCTGCCGAGCGTTTTATCGCTGATGAGAAGAGCGTAAGCCGCACCGTGGTTCGTGAAGCCATCATCATGCTGGAAGTGGAAGGCTATGTTGAAGTGCGTAAAGGTTCCGGCATTCATGTTATCTCCAGCCAGCCAAAACACTCCCCGGCCCCGGACGAAAATCTGGAATTTGCCAATTACGGCCCCTTTGAGCTGCTCCAGGCTCGTCAGCTTATTGAGAGTAATATCGCCGAGTTCGCGGCGACGCAGGTGACCAAGCAGGACATCATGAAGTTGATGGAGATCCAGGACAACGCGCGTAAAGAGAAATGCTTCCGCGACTCCGAATGGGACCTGCAGTTTCATGTCCAGGTGGCGCTGGCGACGCAAAACAGTGCGCTTGCGGCAATCGTCGAAAAAATGTGGACTCAGCGCGTTCATAACCCGTACTGGAAAAAACTGCACGATCATATCGATTCCCGCACCGTGGATAACTGGTGTGACGATCACGATCAAATCCTTAAGGCACTGATTCGTAAAGACCCGCATGCGGCAAAAGTGGCGATGTGGCAGCATCTCGAAAACACCAAACAGATGCTGTTCAATGAAACCAGCGACGACTTCGAATTTAACGCCGACCGCTATCTTTTTGCTGAGAATCCGGTGGTTCACCTCGATAGCGCCGTCAGTCACGCAAAATAGTTTTCTTCACGCATCGGTAGGCGCTTCGCTGCGCCTTCCGGCCACGGTGGGTAAGTAAACATATATAGTGTCAGCCTTTGTAAATAGCCTCGCGTCTCCTCCCTGGGTTAAGACAAAATCTATCTGCGGTACATGCAAATACTGTGACGGATCCCATTGGCGTTTGTTACAATTAGATGCAATTTGCCGTTTAGCTTGTTAGTTAGTGCTTGCTTACTTAGCCATTTAACAGGGAACAGTTTGGCCACACACTGTGTCCGCGAGCGACCATAATGAAATTATAAAAAATGTCGCCGTGCTGTTTGACCCGGTTGACAGGTGCGTCGTTAACCGCTTTCCAGGAACACTGAATGGAACTTTTGACCCAACTACTTAATGCCTTATGGGCCCAGGATTTCGAAACGCTGGCCAATCCGTCCATGATTGGCATGCTCTATTTTGTCCTGTTTATGATTCTGTTTCTTGAAAACGGTCTGCTTCCTGCCGCTTTCCTGCCTGGCGATAGTCTGCTGGTGCTGGTTGGCGTGCTGTGCGCAAAAGGAGCAATGCAATTTCCGCAAACCGTCCTGCTGCTGACCATTGCCGCCAGCCTCGGCTGTTGGTTGAGCTATATCCAGGGGCGATGGCTTGGCAATACGCGTATCGTGCAGAACTGGCTATCGCACCTGCCGGCACACTATCATCAACGGGCGCATCACCTGTTCCACAAGCACGGGCTTTCCGCGCTGCTGGTGGGCCGCTTTATCGCCTTTGTCCGCACCCTGCTGCCAACCATTGCCGGTCTTTCCGGCCTTAGCAGCACGCGTTTTCAGTTCTTTAACTGGATGAGCGGCCTGCTGTGGGTGCTGATCCTTACCACACTGGGTTATCTGCTTGGCAAAACGCCGGTGTTCCTGAAATATGAAGATCAGCTGATGTCCTGCCTGATGCTGCTGCCGGTCGTGCTGCTGGTGTTCGGGCTGATTGGTTCGCTGGTGGTTCTCTGGAAGAAAAAACATGGAAGTCAGGGCTAACGACATGGCCAATCCTAACGCGTCAATGCGCCGTCTCTCTTACGCCATGGTCGCGCTGGTGATGTTCAGCGCCCTGCTGCTGGCCTGGGCGGCGCTGCAAAAACAGGAATCGACGCTGGCGATCCGCGCGGTCAATCAGGGCGTCAGCATGCCGGATGGTTTCTCCATCTGGCATCACCTGGATGCCAACGGTATTCAGTTCAAAAGTATTACCCCGCAGAAAGATGTGCTGCTGATCACCTTCGACTCCAGCGTACAGAGCGCTGCTGCGAAAAAGGTGCTCGATCGCAGCCTGCCGCATGGCTATATCATTGCTCAACAGGATAATGACAATCAGGCGGTGGTCTGGCTGACCCGTCTGCGTGATACATCGCGTCTGTTAGGCTAAATTTCCACTATTCTGAATCTTTTCACTTACTTTGGTGATATCCCCGTTTACTTACTATGCTTAAGTACGCGGAGCACCTCTCACACGTACTCCGCACGACTCTGGAATTCGACATTTCCGCAGGTTACGTCGAAAACAATGGAAGGTTTCAACAATGAATTACCGCATCGCCCTGGGCCTCGCCCTTTTTTCTTTGAGCACAGCTTCGTTCGCTTCGTCTCTTTGTCAGGAGAAGGAACAGGATATTCAACGCGAGATCAGTTACGCTGAAAAGCATAACAATCAGAGCAGAATCAATGGATTGAATAAAGCGCTGAGCGAAGTTAAAGCTAACTGTTCTGATAGCAAACTGCGTGCCGATCATCAGCACAAAATTGCCGAACAGAAAGAAGAAATTGCTGAACGCCGCCGGGATCTGGCGGAGGCAAAGGAGAAAGGCGATGCAGACAAAGTTGCCAAACGTGAGCAGAAACTGCAAGAAGCGCAGAACGAACTGAAAGCGCTGGAGTCTCGCGATTACTGATTTAACGGACATCGTAACAGGAGAGAATCATGTCAAAAGATACCACGTCAGACCATTTACGCGCTGAACTGAAGTCCCTGGCGGATACCCTGGAAGAGGTACTGAGCTCCTCTGGCAATAAGTCGAAAGAAGAGCTGAGCAAACTGCGTAATAAAGCGGAGCAGGCCCTGCACGAAAGCCGCTATCGTCTGGGCGAAACCAGCGATGCTTTGGCTAAACAGACCCGTGAGGCTGCCGCGCGCGCTGATGAGTATGTGCGTGAGAATCCGTGGGCCGGCGTAGGTATCGGTGCTGCGGTTGGCGTTGTCATCGGCATGCTGCTTACGCGACGTTAATTATGGAAGATTCACGTCAACCACAAGGGCCCGCAAAAAACGTTCTCGGTATCGGACAGCGGATTTTGACTACTCTCGTCGGCATCGCAGAGACGCGTATCCGGCTGGCAGTGGTTGAACTGGAAGAAGAGAAAGCGAACCTCTTCCAGCTGCTACTGATGCTGGGGTTGACCATGCTCTTCGCCGCCTTTGGCCTGATGAGCCTGATGGTATTGATTATCTGGGCAGTCGATCCGCAGTATCGTCTTAATGTGATGATTGGCACCACCGTGGTGCTGCTGCTTGCTGCTCTGATAGGGGGAATATGGACGATGCGCAAAGTGCGCCAGTCGACCCTGCTACATCATACCCGTAAGGAACTCGCCAACGACCGGTCACTGCTGGAGGATGACAAAAAGTGAGCAGAAGCCGAGCGGAACGTGAGCGAGAAAAGGCATTTTTGCTGAGCCAGATCCAGCAGCAACGGCTGGATCTGTCGGCTGGCAGCCGTGACTGGCTGGAAGCCACGCACAGCTATGACCGCGGGTGGAATATGTTTCTGAACCTGCGGGCATGGGCGCTGATAGGGAGCAGCATTCTGGCGGTGAGGGCCGTGCGCCATCCGAATATGCTGATCCGCTGGGCGCGCCGCGGTCTGGGCATCTGGAGCGCGTGGAAGATGATTAAAACCACCCTTACCCAGCAGCAGCTCCGCAAACAAGAAACCCGCTGACGTTTACCCTGCCTCACCCTGTAAAGCGCCTCCTGGCGCTTTACTTTTATCCTTCCCTTCTTATTACTCAATATCTTTGATAAAGATTGACAGTTTTCCTTGCTAACAATCCCCATTCGCCCCGTTTATGATTCTCTCCATCGACAGCGAGACCGCGGCATACGCCCGATTTTGCACAATAAATAGTATTTACAGCCCAAGTGGTTCCCTGGAGAGTAAGATGAAAAAATTAGAAGATGTTGGTGTACTGGTAGCGCGCGTTCTGATGCCAATCCTGTTTATTACCGCTGGCTGGAGCAAAATCGGGGGTTACGCCGGTACGCAACAGTATATGGAAGCGATGGGCGTTCCGGGGTTCCTGCTGCCGCTGACCATTCTGCTTGAACTGGGGGGTGGCCTGGCCATTCTGTTCGGTTTCCTGACCCGGACTACCGCACTGTTCACCGCAGGCTTCACACTGCTGACCGCGTTCCTGTTCCACAGCAACTTTGCGGAAGGGGTGAACTCTCTGATGTTCATGAAAAACCTGACTATCGCAGGCGGTTATCTGCTGCTGGCTATCACCGGTCCTGGCGCGTTCAGTATTGACCGCGTCCTGAATAAGAAGTGGTAAGCACGCTATACTGAATCAAAAAGCGAGGGGATCTCTCCTCGCTTTTGCTATCTAAGGAGGAATAGATGGGACAACTCGTAGACGGCGTCTGGCAGGATACCTGGTATGACACCAAATCAACCGGGGGGCGTTTCAAACGTTCTGTTTCGGCCTTCCGTAACTGGCTCACTGCCGACGGTGCGCCTGGCCCGAGCGGCGAAGGCGGCTTTGCGGCTGAGAAAGATCGTTACCACCTCTATGTTTCTCTGGCCTGTCCGTGGGCGCATCGCACTCTGATCGTCCGTGCCCTGAAGGGGCTGGAAGCGCTGATCCCCGTCTCGGTGGTGCATCCGCTGATGCTGGAGAACGGCTGGACTTTCGGCGATGATTTCCCGGCGGCGACCGGCGACTCGCTCTATCACCATGATTTTCTCTACCAGCTCTACCTGCACGCCGATCCCCACTACACCGGCCGCGTTACCGTTCCGGTACTGTGGGATAAGAAAAATCAGACCATCGTCAGCAATGAGTCGGCCGAGATCATCCGCATGTTTAACACCGCGTTTGATGCTCACGGCGCCCGGGCAGGCGATTTTTATCCGCCCGCGCTGCGCGATAAGATCGATGACCTGAATAGCTGGATCTACGACAACGTGAACAACGGCGTCTATAAGGCCGGGTTTGCCACCAGCCAGGAAGCTTACGACGAAGCGGTGACCAATGTCTTTGCCTCGCTGGAGCGGCTGGAGCAGATCCTCGGCCAGCACCGCTATCTCACCGGTGACCAGCTGACCGAAGCCGATATCCGCCTCTGGACCACGCTGGTGCGCTTTGACCCGGTTTACGTGACCCACTTCAAGTGCGACAAACACCGGATCAGCGATTACCTCAACCTGCACGGATTCCTGCGCGACATCTATCAGATGCCGGGGATTGCGGAGACGGTCGATTTTGGCCATATCCGTAACCACTACTATCGCAGCCATAAAACCATTAATCCGACGGGCATTATCTCCATTGGCCCGTGGCAGGATCTGAACGAACCGCACGGGCGCGACGTCCGCTTTGGCTAAGCCTCAGGGGCGCTTTTCTGGCGCCCTTTACCCCCCTTTTATTCCCGTCTATGCTTTAGTGGATCGCTTAAAAAACAAATAATTAATTGCTGCGGAGGCCACAAGAAATGGACTGGTATCTGAAAGTACTTCGAAATTATATTGGGTTCAAAGGGCGCGCCCGCCGCAAAGAGTTCTGGATGTTCACCCTGGTGAACTTCATTCTGATCTGCGTGCTGGGGCTGATCGACAAGATGCTGGGCTGGGAGCGGGCTGGCGGCGAAGGCATTCTCACCACCGTGTATGGCTTGCTGGTACTTCTGCCATCTTGGGCCGTGCTGTTTCGCCGGCTGCATGATACTGACCGTTCAGCGTGGTGGCTGCTGCTGGTGCTTATCCCGGTGCTGGGCTGGATCATTATTCTGATCTTCAACTGCCAGCGCGGTACGCCAGGTGAAAACCGTTTTGGGCCGGATCCGTTGCTAAACAACTGATAGTTTGCCCGGCGGCGCTGCGCCTGCCGGGCCTGCAATTTACTTCTGGGTGAACAACTTCTGGATCTCACGCAGACACCAGGATTTGGCCTCGCCCATGCTGTCACGACGCCACGCCATAATAATATCCACTTCACTGGTATATTCCGGGCTCACCACCCGCAGCCGCCCTTCGGCAATATCTTTCTCAACGAACGGATACGGCATGGTCGCCACGCCCAGCCCGGCCAGCAGCGCCTGACGCTTATCTTCCAGGGTGCTGACGGTGAGGCGCGGCTGTTTATCAAGCAGCTGAACGGTTAGTACCGGGCGCTCGCGGGCGGTATCGGCCACCGCCACGCCGCGGTATTTTACGCGGGTCACTTCCGACAGCGGCTCGGGTTCCTGATGAATCGGATGATCCGGTGCGGCGACATAGACATTCATCACGGTATAGAGCTTGCGGGAGTTGATTTCGGACGAGGAGCGGAAGTGCATATCCGGCGCGATCACAATATCCGCCCGGCCCTGCTCCAGGCGCTCCCACGCCCCGGCGAGCACTTCGGTAATAATTGAAAGCTGGGTATTGGCTTTTTCCGCCAGGCGATCCACCAGCGGGTAGAGCGCAGTGGTGGGTACCAACGCTTCGGTGACCAGCGTCAGATGCGTTTCCCAGCCGCGGGCCAGCGCTTCGGCGTCGGTGGTCAGTTTATCCGCCGCCTCCAGCAACACGCGCCCGCGCTCCAGCAGCATGCGGCCAACATTGGTGAATTTTGTTCGGTGACCAGAGCGGTCAAACAGCACCACATCCAGCTCTTCTTCCAGTTTCTGCATGGTGTAACTCAGGACAGAGGGTACGCGCCCCAGTTCATCCGCTGCCGCCGCAAAGCTGCCGCGACGATCGATGGCGTCCATCACGCGCAGCGCTTCAAGGGTCAATGCTCTCTCTTTAGCCATGGCGTTCTCATTCAGGAAATTTGAACATACCGGGCAGAATATCTGGCTAACAATGCAGCGTCCATACCTTTACCATTGTTTTAGTGTAAAGAGAGGTCAAGTTTTATGATTACGACAAGAACAGCTAAACAGTGCGGACAAGCCGATTTCGGTTGGCTGCAGGCCCGCTACACCTTTTCCTTTGGACACTACTTTGACCCGAAACTGCTGGGCTATGCCTCTTTGCGCGTGCTGAACCAGGAGGTGCTCGCACCCGGAGCCTCATTCCAGCCGCGTACTTATCCAAAAGTGGATATCCTGAATCTGATTCTTGAAGGCGAAGCAGAGTATCGTGACAGCGAGGGCAACCATGTCCAGGCGAAAGCCGGTGAAGCATTGCTGATAGCCACTCAGCCCGGTATCAGCTACAGCGAGCATAACCTCAGCAAAGATAAGACGCTGACGCGCCTGCAGCTGTGGTTAGATGCCTGCCCGGAGCGGGAAAATCCGCTGCTCCAGAAGATCGATCTGCTGGATGCCAAACAGCAGCTGCTGGCCTCGCCAGATGGCAGCGCAGGCAGCCTGCAGCTCCGCCAGCAGGTATGGCTGCATCATATCGAGCTGGATAAAGGGGAGCGTCTGAGTTTTCAGCTGCACGGCCCGCGCGCCTACCTGCAATCTATCCACGGCACGGTACATGCGCAGACGCCCGCTGAGGAGCGTGAAGCGTTAACCTGCGGAGATGGTGCGTTTATTCGCGACGAGGCGAATATCACCCTGGTGGCCGATACGCCGCTGCGTGCGCTGTTGATTGATTTGCCGGTCTGAACCGCCGGCCTCTCCCCGTACAAGGAGAGGCCGTTATTTCAGGCGACTTTCTTCGCCATGATCTCAATGATCTGTTTATCCGTTGCCTGCATTGAACGGCATGCAAGTGAGCACAGATTGGCGATGGACTGTTCCACATCGTGCGCCACAATCCCTTCGTTGCCGGTCACGGCGCAATCATCAAGCGCCATCATTACCGATTTCCAGGCACTGCTGACGCTGGTTGAGACTTTCATCGCGCAGCTGTTCGATGCTCCATCGCAGATCATTCCGCTGACGTCGCCAATCATACTGCTGATCGCCATCTCAATCGCCTTATAGCCCCCGTCCAGCAGCCATGCCATACCTGCTGCCGCGCCCATGGCCGCGGTCGTCGCCGCGCACAATGCCGACAGGCGAGGAAGCTGATAATGGATATAAATGGCCGACAGGTGCGAAAGCATCAGGGCCCGCGCCAGTTTTTCCTCATCAGCCTGGAGATATTCCGCCACGACCAGAACCGGCATCGTTGCCGTAATCCCCTGATTACCCGAACCGGAATTGCTCATCGCAGGCAGTGTCGCTCCGCCCATTCGGGCATCTGACGCGGCGCTGGTGCGGATGATTATCTCCGATCCTAACCCCTTGTCGATAAAGCCGCGCGCCTGCTGTCTATGCAACGTCGCGCCAATATGGAGTCCCCATTTGCCGGTTAATCCCTCCCTGGAGAGGGCGTCGTTTAGATGCCCGGCTTCCAGGATAAAACGAATGGCGGAAAACGGAACATGCTCGATAAACTCCAGGATCTGCGACAGCGACGTGCTCGACAGCACCCTCAGGGGATCGCCGCCAGAGATCTGCGGCTGCTCATCCAGCATAAAGCGTGTTTCGCCCTGATAGCTGATCTGCACGACCCGCGTGTGTCCTCCCGCGATGGTGACGCTTGCCGACTCCGCCCCGGCATAGACAATGGCGCGGGAATAGAGGATTTCGTCGCAGGGTTGCTGCAGTTTTACCTGCACTTTTCCTGCCGCCAGCAACGCTTTAGCGCGGGCAATCGCCTCGGGCGAAGCATCTTTTAAAACCTCCAGCCCGCCCCGGGGATTGCCACCAATCGCCCCCAGCGCAGCCGCAACAGGCAGGCCAACCATGCCAGTACCTGGTACTGTTACACCCAGTCCATTCTTCATTAAATTCGGTGAAACCCACGCCTCAATTTGCGTGATTTCTCCGCTTAGCTGTTCAGCCGCGATGGCACAAGCCAGCGACAGCGAGACAGGTTCTGTACATCCCAGGGCAGGTTTAACCTCTTCCTGCACCGCGTGAATAAACAGGTTCCATAAAGGGTTTATTTGTTCAGACATCGTTACGACCTTTATTGCACATCAGGAAAAAGCGAGGAAAGGAGAAACACAAAGCAGTAGCCCGGTGATAATAATAATCACCAGCGACACGCCTTTGTATTTATGCAGCGCAGGGACCTTGTAGACCAGCCACGCCGGAATTAAACAGCCCACCATGCCAAAAATAGGGCTGCAGATAGAGGTGAAACTCAGCACAGGAGCATTTAATACAATGGCGCTCCAGGCAAGCAGTATGGCAAACACCATAATGCCGCGCTGTACGGTGGATTCATTGATTTTATCCGCCGGCAATTTGCGGCGCAGGATATTCATCACAATGCCTTGCGTCGCTTCACGAAAGCCGAGATAGACGCCAAAGAAAGCGGTCATCACAGCGAAGATATTCAGAATAACGCTGACGATTTTTACCCAACCCGCACCATCACCACTAATAAACTGCGCGGCAATTGCCAGGGCGGAAATATTCTGTTCATAGGCTTTGACCGCTTCCTCATGCCCCATCGCGAGGGTAAAAGAGACCGCGTAGAAAAAGACCGTCACAAACAGAATGCCAAACGCGATATTCATTGCCCGCAGGGCTTTGTACCGTGCCACTTCGATCGATTTTGCGCGGGAGCGGTAGGAGATCACCATTGGGCTGAGCGTCTGGATAAACAGAATGGAGGTGAGGGTAAACGGCAGCGTAATGATGGCATTCTTGATCAGCAGCCCCATCGGCGGCAGCGCGCCAACGTTATAGAGGTGCCACATACCAATCATTGAGATCCCCAGAGCCGCCACCACCAGCAGTTTGGTGAGCACCATCAGGCTGGAGACTTTAAACAGCAGTTTTTCACCCCGGGAAGAGATCGCCACCAGGATACAGATCAGTAATAAGCCATAGAAAGGGTTTTCTGACAGCAAACCGTCCGTCACGCCGAAGGTATGCAGATAAGAGGCGCTGTCATTGGTAATCGCCGTGGAATATACAAACATCCAGATAACCAGCATGACAAAATAGAGCGCCCCTAACAGAATGCCCCAGTTTTTACCCAGATAACCGCTGATCACGCTCGGATAATCTTTACACTCCGGCGATTCCGCCAGCGTATTAATAAACAGGCGCTGAAAGAGATACATCGCCGGATAACCAATGATGGAAGAGAGCAGAAAAACCCACAGGCCCATTAATCCCACCTGAACCGGGAGAAAAACAATACCGGCACCGATTGCCATGCCGATACTCATAATTATCCAACCGGTATCATTACTGTCGAATTTAATCGCTTCTTGCCATTCACTCTCACTCATTCCAGCCCGTCTTGCTGCCGGTGAGTCGCTCACAATTACGCTATTATTTGTCGCCGTATCCATTAGGCTCTCGCTTATTTTGTAGGGTAAACAGTTATTTTTATGGATATCTGCTCATCAGCGATAATGACCAGAGAGGTGCAGGCGTTTGTTATTCGTGTGGAAATATCATATCCGGAGAGGAAGAGAAAAAAATAACAACGTTAGTGGGGTTTTTGGCTAAAAAAAGAAAAAGTTACTCTTTTTAAAAAAGAAGTGGGGCTACTTTTCTCATTGTGACGCACTTCAAGGAATAAAAAACCCGCGACACGCGCGGGTTGTTGAGCACTGGTACGTTAATGACAACTTATTCGCTCAGAGTCTGGGCGATTTGCGATCTGACTTCTGCCCGCTGCTCTGCCGTCAGGACTTGGCTCACATCGAAGTAATATTTCACGCGATAGTAACGCGCCTGTTCCTCAATGCGGCTGAACGCAGCCAGCTGATCTTTCACTGCCTTCTCATCCCATTTGCCGGACTGGATCACGTCAATCAACGTGCCATTTTTCACATCGCTGGTCGGGATTTTCTGCACGTTCTCTTCCAGCTGCTGGTGCAGAGCCTTAATTTTCGCGGTCTGTTCGCTGCTGAGTTTTAATTGCTGAACGATAGGATCCTGGGCAGGCTGCGGTGCGGTTGTCACTTCTGCCGCCTGCGCCACACCCGCAAAGCCTGTCATCGTTGCCGTCAGCAGCGCGATCCGGAAAATCTTTTTCATCTCACAATCCTCAATTATCTGTCAGGGAAGAACCGGAGTATTTTTCAATTACGGATGTTGATCTGTGAGGAAGTATATAAACAATTTTAAATGTAAATGCCGGGATGAGGGCAGAAAGCAAAAACCCCGCCGAAGCGGGGTTTTCTGAAGAGTTGAAGCTGACCGATAAGCCGGGTTCTGTCGTTGGACAGTCATTCATCTAGGCCAGCAATCGCTCACTGGCTCAAGCAGCCTACCCGGGTTCAGTACGGGCCGTACCATGTGAACCCCTATTTGGCCTTGCTCCGGGTGGAGTTTACCGTGCCACGGACTGTTACCAGCCGCGCGGTGCGCTCTTACCGCACCCTTTCACCCTTACCTGATCCCACTTGCGTGGGCCATCGGCGGTTTGCTCTCTGTTGCACTGGTCGTGGGTTTCCCCCCCAGGCGTTACCTGGCACCCTGCCCTATGGAGCCCGGACTTTCCTCCCCTCCGCCCGTCTCCCCCGAAAGGGACGACGACGAAGCGGCGACTGTCTGGTCAGCTTCGGCGCGCAGTATAGAGGGTTTGCGCCCCGCTGTCACCCTTCGGTGAGCATCCCTACCCGCAGGGTGGCGGCAATATTGCGCGAAGCGCGATAAATATTGTCAAACGCGCCGCGGAACGCCTCTTCCAGGGTGCTGATACTGGTCAGGACGCTGAACACCGCGTCGATGCCATATTGATGAACCACCGCGACATCGCTGGTCAGGCTGCCGGCGATGCCGATGACCGGCTTGCGATATTTACTGGCGACGCGCGCCACGCCCACCGGCACTTTGCCGTGAATACTTTGACTGTCCAGGCGCCCTTCGCCGGTCACCACCCAGGTGCAGTCGTGAATATGCTCTTCGAGATTCAGCGCCTGGGTGACGATTTCAATGCCGCTCTTCAGCTCCGCGCCGAGGAACGCCATCAGCGCGGCACCCATGCCGCCTGCCGCACCCGCACCGGGGACATTTTTAACCTCAATACGCAGCGCGGTATTAATCACATCAGCGTAGTGAGAAAGATTGTTGTCGAGCTCGGTGATGTTGGCTTCTGTCGCCCCTTTCTGCGGGCCGAAGATGCGGGAGGCACCCTGCTCGCCGATCAGCGGATTGCTCACGTCGCAGGCCACCCGGATCGCGCAGGTTTTGAGACGCGGATCGAGCAACGAAATATCAATATTGTTTAACGCCATCAGGCTGCCACCGCCGTGGCCAATCTCGGTGCCGTTGGCATCGGTCAGTTTTGCCCCCAGCGCCTGAACCATCCCTGCGCCGCCGTCGTTGGTGGCGCTGCCGCCAATCCCGATAATGATATTGCGCGCACCTTTATCGAGTGCGGCAAGGATCAGCTCGCCCGTCCCGCGGGAGGTGGTAATCAGCGGGTTGCGCTGTGCCGGAGGAACCAGTGCCAGTCCGCTCGCCGCCGCCATCTCAATAAACGCCGTCACGCCATCGCCGGAGATCCCCCAGCAGGCATTGACACTTTCGCCCAATGGCCCCGTCACTACTGCATGCTGCATCGTGCCATTGGTGGCGGCAACCATCGCTTCAACCGTGCCTTCCCCGCCATCCGCAACGGGAACCGAAACATACTCTGCATCGGGAAAGATCTCCCGAAAGCCTTTTTCTATCGCCTGCGCTACCTCGGTGGCAGACAGGCTTTCTTTGTAAGAGTCAGGGGCGATTACGATTTTCATAGTTATAGCCTGTTACCGCTTAAGGCAAAAATAGCGGGCGCGTTCCCGCGCCCGTCTTTGTTAGCGAGAAACTTCCACTTTCGCCAGTTTTTCGTAATAGCACGCGAGGGCGCTGTGGTCTGCCGTTCCCAGCCCATCTGCGCGCAGGGCCTGCATCATCTCCATTACCGCCGCGGTCAGGGGTAGCTGTGCCCCCACGCCGTGAGAGGTATCCAGCGCGTTCGCCAGATCCTTGATGTGCAGATCGATACGGAAACCCGGCTTGAAGTTACGATCCATGACCATTGGCGCTTTGGCATCCAGTACGGTGCTGCCCGCCAGGCCGCCACGGATGGCCTGATACACCAGATCCGGGTTAACGCCCGCTTTGGTCGCCAGGGTCAGGGCTTCAGACATCGCGGCGATGTTCAGGGCCACGATGACCTGGTTTGCCAGCTTGGTGACGTTACCGGCACCAATCTCACCGGTATGCACCACGGAGCCGGCCATCGCTTTCAGCAGGTCGTAGTATTTGTCGAAGATGGCTTTGTCGCCGCCCACCATCACAGAGAGGGTGCCGTCGATAGCTTTCGGCTCGCCGCCGCTCACCGGCGCATCCAGCATGTCGATGCCTTTTGCTTTTAACGCCTCGCTGATTTCACGGCTGGCCAGCGGTGCGATGGAGCTCATGTCGATCAGCACGGTGCCAGGTTTTGCCCCTTCGATGATGCCGCCTTCGCCCAGCGCCACCTCTTTAACGTGCGGGGAGTTTGGCAGCATGGTGATGATCACATCGCACTGCTCAGCAATGGCTTTTGCCGTGGTGGCCGTTTCTGCGCCTGCGGCGATCACTTCGGCAATGGCTTCCGGGTTACGGTCTGCAACCACCAGTGAGTAACCTGCTTTGATGAGGTTTTTACTCATTGGTTTACCCATGATACCCAGGCCAATAAAACCAACTTTCAGTGTCATAATTGCGTCTCTCTTTATTCAGTGGTGGTGGTTATTTCTTGAAGGAATCCGCTAACTTCTGGGTGGCGGAGCGGAACACGCCGAGATCGCTGCCGACGGCGACAAAGGTTGCGCCCCACTCCAGATAGCGGCGGGCATCAGCCTCGACCGGTGCCAGAATGCCGGACGGCTTACCGTGCGCTTTGGCGCGGGCAAAGATATGCTGGATGGCGCGCTGCACTTCCGGGTGATTTGCGTTCCCCAGGTGGCCAAAGGCGGCCGCCAGATCGCTTGGGCCGACAAAGATGCCGTCTACGCCGTCAGTGGCGGCGATGGCATCGACGTTGTCCACGCCCTGCTGGCTCTCAATCTGCACCAGGATGGTGATGTTTTTGTTCGACTGGGCGAGGTAGTCCGGCACGGTGCCAAACATATTGGCGCGATGGGAGACCGACACGCCGCGAATGCCTTCTGGCGGATAACGGGTGGAGGCCACCGCCTGCACCGCCTCTTCGACGTTTTCCACAAACGGGATCAGGAAGTTATAGAAACCAATATCCAGCAGACGCTTGATGATCACCGGCTCATTGGTCGGCACACGAACCACCGGCGCGCTGTGGCTGCCTTTCAGCGCCATCAGCTGCGGGATAAAGGTGGTGACGTCGTTCGGCGCATGTTCACCGTCCAGCACCAGCCAGTCAAAACCTGCCAGCCCCAGCACTTCGGTGCTGATTGGGCTTGCCAGCGCGGACCAGCAGCCAATCTGAATCTGATGTGCCGCGAGGGCCGCTTTAAATTTGTTTGGGAAAATATCGTTACTCATCGCTTATACCTTTGCTTATTTCTGCAATTCCATACGTTTGATGTCGCCCACTACGAACAGGTAGCAGAACATCGCCATCAGCGCCGAACACCCTACGAACAGCAGTGCCGCGTTGAACGAATGCAGTTCACTGACCAGATAGCCAATCACCAGCGGAGTGACGATTGACGCTACGTTGCCAAAGACGTTAAACACACCCCCGCACAGGCCAACAATCTCTTTCGGTGCGGTATCGGATATGACCGGCCAGCCCAGGGCACCAAACCCTTTACCGAAGAAGGCCAGCGCCATCAGCGCGACCACCAGCGTGGTGTTGTTGGTGTAGTTGCACAGAATGATTGAGGAGGCCAGCAGCATACCCAGCACGATCGGCAGCTTACGCGCCAGGGTAATCGACTTGCCTTGCTTAATCAGGTGATCCGAGAATACGCCGCCCAGTACGCCGCCGGCAAAGCCGCACAGCGCCGGAATGGATGCCACCAGGCCCACTTTCAGAATCGACATCCCCTTCTCCTGCACCAGATAAATCGGGAACCAGGTGAGGAAAAACCAGGTGATGGTGTTGATAAAGTATTGCCCGAAAAAGACGCCCAGCATCATGCGGTTAGACAATAACTGTTTGATGTAATGCAGCTTCGGACCGCTGGCCGCTTTGTCGCCTGGCTTTTTGTGATCCATATCGACCACCGCGCCGCCCTCCTTAATGAACTTCAGTTCATCGGCGCTTATGCCTGGATGGTCGGTCGGGTTATGAATAAACTTCGCCCACATGCCGGTCAGCACAAAGCCAATCACCCCCATTACGGTAAAGACATGTTCCCAGCCCCAGGCGAAGGTCAGCCAGCCGAGCAGCGGGGAGAAGAGCGCCAGCGAGAAATATTGCGCGGCGTTAAAAATAGCTGATGCCGTACCGCGCTCTTTGGTCGGGAACCAGGCCGCCACGATACGGGCGTTAGCCGGGAAGGATGGCGCCTCGGAGAAGCCGAGCATAAAGCGCATAAAGAACATTGAAATGCCCGCCCACGCCAGCGGGAAGAGATCGACAAACCCCTGCAGGAAGGTGAACAGCGACCAGAAGAAGAGGCTGTAGGTATAGACCTTTTTCGAGCCGAATTTGTCCAGCAGCCAGCCGCCGGGGATCTGCATCAGCAGATAGGCCCAGCCGAAGGCGGAGAAGATGTAGCCCATCGACACGGCACTTAATTGCAGCTCTTTGGCGACTTCCGTTCCGGCAATAGAGAGCGTGGCGCGGTCAGCGTAATTGACAGCGGTAACAATAAAAATGATGAGTAATATTAAATAACGGGTGGGGAAACCCTTTTTAGTTTCAACGGTAGTATCCAGCAACATGTTTATTTCCTCTGGTACATCAATGAAATTATTTTTATTGTTTTAAGAAAGAGGCAGTCCTGATTATTTGCTCATTAGAGGTAATTACGGTTAATTAACCAAATCCATGAAAGCGTTAATGAGTATAATCAAGCGTCCACCACCACGCATTGTCGCATTGCTCAATTATCAACTTTATTGTGAATATTATTTTGAGCATATGCACAAACCCCTGGGCGCTGATGCACAGATTTCGCCATTGCTCCCCTTATGGGCAGGCCACCGTCATAAATGAGTGATCGCGATCACATTATTAATTCCCCATGCCTGACATTCTTTATTCCACTGAGCAGAGTCTTTATTTTTTATAACGAGAAAATATAGTTACTCTTTGATCAATTAATTATCCCCCACGCGCTGGAGAATACTGGACAATGGCCGACATCGAAATTCGTCAAACGTCGCCGACCGCGTTTTATATTAAGGTACATGAGACCGATAACGTGGCGATTATTGTTAACGATCAGGGGTTAAAAGCCGGAACGCGTTTCCCGGACGGACTTGAACTCATCGAGCATATTCCACAGGGCCATAAAGTGGCGCTGGTGGATATCCCGGCGCAGGGCGAAATCGTGCGTTATGGCGAAGTCATCGGCTACGCCGTGCGCGCCATCCCCCAGGGCAGTTGGATTGATGAGTCGCTGGTTGCCCTGCCGGAAGCCCCGCCGCTGCACACCCTGCCACTGGCAACCCGCGTACCGGAGCCGCTACCTGCGCTTGAAGGCTACACCTTTGAAGGTTATCGCAATGCGGACGGCAGCGTAGGCACCAAAAACCTGCTCGGCATCAGCACCAGCGTGCACTGCGTGGCGGGCGTGGTCGATTATGTAGTGAAGATCATCGAACGCGATCTGCTGCCAAAATACCCCAACGTCGACGGCGTGGTGGGTCTGAACCACCTTTACGGCTGCGGCGTGGCGATCAACGCTCCGGCGGCAATTGTCCCTATCCGCACCATCCACAATATCGCCCTGAACCCGAACTTCGGCGGCGAAGTGATGGTTATCGGCCTCGGCTGCGAGAAGCTGCAACCCGAAAAGCTGCTCCAGGGCACCGAAGACGTGCAGGCGATCCCGGTGGATGACGCCAGCATCGTGCGTCTGCAGGATGAGCAGCATGTCGGCTTCCGGTCGATGGTGGATGACATTCTGCAGGTCGCTGAGCGCCATCTGGCAAAACTGAATCAGCGCCAGCGTGAAACCTGCCCGGCCTCTGAGCTGGTGGTGGGAATGCAGTGCGGCGGCAGCGATGCCTTCTCGGGCGTGACCGCCAACCCGGCAGTGGGCTATGCCTCGGATCTGCTGGTGCGCTGTGGCGCCACGGTAATGTTCTCCGAAGTGACCGAAGTGCGCGACGCGATCCATCTCCTGACGCCGCGCGCCATCAACGAAGAGGTGGGCAAACGCCTGCTGGAGGAGATGGCCTGGTACGATAACTATCTCGACATGGGCAAGACCGACCGCAGCGCCAACCCGTCACCGGGCAACAAGAAAGGCGGCCTGGCGAACGTGGTAGAAAAAGCGCTGGGCTCCATCGCCAAATCGGGCAAGAGCGCCATCGTTGAAGTGCTTTCCCCGGGTCAGCGCCCGACTAAACGTGGCCTGATCTACGCCGCCACGCCAGCCAGTGATTTCGTCTGCGGTACCCAGCAGGTGGCCTCCGGGATCACCGTTCAGGTCTTCACCACCGGTCGCGGCACCCCGTACGGCCTGATGGCGGTGCCGGTCATTAAAATGGCGACCCGTACCGAGCTGGCGAACCGCTGGTTTGACCTGATGGATATCAACGCGGGCACTATCGCTACCGGCGAAGAGAGCATTGAGGATGTGGGCTGGAAGCTGTTCCACTTCATCCTCGACGTGGCGAGTGGACGTAAGAAGACTTTCTCCGATCAATGGGGATTACATAACCAGCTGGCGGTATTTAACCCGGCTCCGGTGACCTGAGTTTGCAGTAAACCTCCTTTAGCATGGCTTCGGCCATGCTTTTTTTTTGCCTTTCGTTCTGGCTGATGCGCGCCATTCCGAATTTTTGCCGATCTGAAGTAATTATCGTCTGACGGGACAAGCGCTGCCTATCTTAAGACCTGCCAGTACCCACCTTTTCTGGCACCGACCCGTTGTACCTTACCCTTGCTTTGTAATGCGCTAAGGTAGCGTTCTACCGTACGGGAGGTTACACCGAGCATTGAGGCCAGGGTAGAAGCTGTCATTTTTGGCTGGGCAATCAGAAGTTGCAGGATGGCATCCTCTTTTTCCGACATTTGTTCCGACATTTGTTCCGACAATGCATGCGGGGTTGCGATACTTTCACGCAGCGCATCGGCAAGATTGTGTAGCATAAATTCTACAAAAGCCGTGCAATCGCTGGCTTTATCACACTGCCCAAGGATGGCGTAGTACCGCTCTTGCTGAAAGTGGATCAGCGTTTCCACCGGCAACCAGGCCAGCTCGGCACGCCAGTGGCTGAGGATAAGAGTCTGCCAGAGACGCCCCATACGGCCATTACCGTCGGCAAAGGGATGGATAAATTCAAATTCATAGTGGAATACAGAGCTGGCAATTAGCGGGTGCAAGTCTGTGGCATTAAGCCAGCCAAGCAGCTCATCCACCAGACGAGGTACCTGAGATGCAGGAGGTGCCATATGCACCAGTTGGTTACCACGATAGATCCCGACATCCCCCTGGCGCAGTTGCCCGGGATTATCTACGAGCCCCTTCATCAGGAGCCGATGGGCACTCAGCAAATCTTTCAGACGACTGGCTTGCCAGATATTCAGGTGCTCATAGGCCTGGATGGCGTTTCTGACTTCCTGAATATCTTTTGCCGGGGCCAGCACCCGCTTTCCATCCATAATTGCGGTCACCTGCCCGGTGGTCAGCGAATTATGTTCAATGGCTAACGACGCCTGGATAGTACGAATACGATTCTCTTTACGCAGCAGAGGTGAAGCTCGCCCCGTATAAGCAGCCCAGTGTCCCAGCAGTTCTCCCGTTTCAACCACCAGATTAAGGATTGCAGACGTAATCGTAAAAGGCGGTTGATAACGGCTCACGAGCTTACTCCCCCTGCTGCTCCAGCGCATATTTATACAGCGCATTCTTTTTCACGCCGTGGATCTCCGCCGCCAGCGCGGCCGCTTTCTTCAGCGGCAGTTCAGCCTGCAGCAGCGCGAGGGTGCGCAGGGCATCCGCAGGCAGGGCGTCCTCTTCGGCCTTGTGCCCTTCGACAATCAGCACCATCTCGCCCTTGCGGCGGTTTTCATCCTCTTTCACCCATGCCAGCAGCTCGCCAACCGGCAGGCCGTAGATGGTCTCCCAGGTTTTGGTCAGCTCACGGGCCAGCACCACGTAACGCGCCTCTCCCCAGACGGCGACCATGTCTTCCAGGCTCTCCAGCAGACGGTGGGTCGATTCGTAGAAGATCAGCGTGCGCGGTTCGGCCTCCAGCGCCTTCAGCACGTCGCGACGACCTTTGGATTTAGCGGGCAGGAAGCCTTCGTAGCAGAAGCGGTCAGACGGCAGGCCCGCCGCGCTCAGGGCGGCAATGGCGGCACACGGCCCCGGTAACGGGACAACCCGAATGCCCGCCTCGCGGCAGGTGCGGACCAGATGGTAGCCCGGATCGTTAATCAGCGGCGTGCCGGCATCGGAGACCAGGGCGATGTTCTGCCCCTCTTTCAGCTTTGCCACCAGCGTCTCGGCCTTTTGCTGCTCGTTATGATCGTGCAGGGCAAACAGGCGGGCGTTAATGGCGAAGTGTTGCAGCAGCAGGCCAGTGTGGCGGGTATCTTCAGCCGCAATAAGATCAACGCTTTGCAATACGGTGAGCGCACGTTGGGTAATATCAGATAAATTCCCGATAGGAGTAGGTACAATATATAGCTGACCCTGAGAATTATCTGCCGTTTCGTGTTGTTTCATTGTTTCATCCGTATTGCCGATTTAATATTGAGCATTGCGTAAAAAATATCACTGGATACAGTATGGTACCCTTAACGTTTTTTCATAATAAAGCCACGCGCAGCCTTCCGCTGGTGCTGGCAGCCCTGTTCTTTGCAGGCTGTGGCACACAGTCGCCCGATCAAAGTGCTGCCCACATGGAGGGTACAGCCCAGGCTGACTCCGGCTTCTATCTGCACCAGATGGAGCAGAGCTCGAATGATACCAGGATCAACTGGCAATTACTCGCCATTCGTGCACTGCTGAAAGAGGGTAAAACCCAGCATGCCACCGATCTGTTTAACCAGTTGCCGCAGGATCTGACCGATACCCAGCGTCGCGAACAGTCCCTGCTGGCCGCCGAGCTGAAAATTGCGCAGAACGATGCTGCCGGCGCTAAGAAGCTCCTCGGCAATATCGACATCAGCGCGCTGGATAAAAATCAGCAGGCGCGTTTCTGGCAGGCCGGTATCGCCGCTGAGCAGGGGCGTCCTTCCCTGACGCTGCTGCGGGCGTTGATCGCCCAGGAGCCGCTGCTCTCCGCCGCGGAAAAACAGAAAAATATCGATGCCACCTGGCAGACGCTCTCCGCCATGAATCCCGATCAGGCTAACGCGCTGGTGATTAACGCCGACGAAAATATCCTGCAGGGCTGGCTGGATCTGCAGCGCGTCTGGTTCGATAACCGCAACGATCCGGATATGCTGAAGGCCGGGATCAAAGACTGGCAAACCCGCTATCCGAATAACCCGGGCGCAAGCATGCTGCCAACGCAACTGGTTAATGTACAGAACTTCAAGCCAGCCTCCACCAGCAAAATCGCCCTGCTGCTGCCATTAGGTGGCCAGGCCGCCGTCTTTGGCCGCACGATCCAGCAGGGTTTTGAAGCGGCGAAAAACGGTACTGCCGCCGTCGCGGGCAGCGCGGTTCCCGCCCAGGTCGCCCAGGCCGCTAATGCCGGTGATGTGGTGAGCCCATCCAGTGCCGAAACCAACGATCTGACCGCAACCCAGCCTGTCGCAGCTCAGCCAGGCACGCTTCAGAATCCGGTGCAGGCCCCTGCCACTCCGCAACCTGTCGCCGCGCCGGAAGGCAACGTACAGGAAGGCGATGTGCAGGAGCCGGTGCAGACTCCGGTCACGACACAAGAGACGCAGACCGTCGCCCAACCACAGGCCATGGGTAACCCATCTGCGGAGATAAAAGTGTATGACACCAGCAACCAGCCGCTCGATCAGGTGCTGAGTCAGGTGCAGCAGGATGGCGCCAGCATCGTGGTAGGCCCGCTGCTGAAAAACAACGTGGACGAGCTGGTGAGAAGCAACACACCGCTGAACGTGCTGGCGCTGAACCAGCCGGAGCAGGTGCAGAATCGCCCTAACGTCTGCTACTTTGCCCTGTCGCCAGAAGACGAAGCCCGCGATGCGGCCCGCCATATCCATGAGCAAGGTAAGCAGGCTCCCCTGCTGCTCATCCCGCGCAGCCAACTGGGCGATCGCGTCGCGACTGCCTTTGCCCAGGAGTGGCAACAGCTGGGTGGCGGCATCGTCCTGCAGCAGAAATTTGGCTCAGCCTCAGAACTGCGCGCAGGCGTGAACGGCGGAGCGGGTATTGCCCTCAGCGGTAGCCCGGTGACTGCCAGCCTGCCACAGCAGCAGAGCGTGACGATTGGTGGTCTGACTATCCCGGCTCCGCCAACGGATGCGCAGATCAGCGGCGGCGGTAACGTCGATGCGGCCTACATTGTCGCCACCCCGGAAGAGATCGCCTTTATCAAACCGATGATCGCCATGCGTAACGGCAGCCAGGCGGGCGTGTCGCTGTACGCCAGCTCACGCAGCGCACAGGGCACCGCAGGCCCGGACTTCCGTCTTGAGATGGAAGGGCTGCAGTACAGCGAAATCCCGATGCTCGCAGGGGCAAACCCAGAGCTGATGCAGCAGGCGCTCAGCAGCGTGCGTAACGACTACTCGCTGGCGCGCCTGTATGCCATGGGCGTGGATGCCTGGGCGCTGGCGAACCACTTCACCCAGATGCGCCAGGTGCCGGGCTTTACCCTTAACGGCAACACCGGCGATCTCACCGCCACTCAGGACTGCGTGATTAACAGGAAGTTATCATGGCTCAAATACCAGCAGGGACAGATCGTTCCGGCCAGTTAACCCGCAAACAGACCGGCGACGCGCGCGAATTACAGGCGCGTCGCTGGCTTGAGCGCAAAGGACTGCGCTTTATCGCCGCCAACGTTCGCGGACGCGGCGGTGAAATTGACCTTATCATGCAGGACGGCCCGTCCATCGTGTTCATTGAGGTGCGCTACCGCCAGTCATCCCGTTACGGCGGGGCCGCCGCCAGCGTGACCCGGGCCAAGCAACAAAAATTGTTACACACCGCCCAGTTGTGGCTTGCCCGGCATAATGGCAGCTTTGACACTGTGGATTGCCGGTTCGATGTGGTAGCCTTCACCGGAAACGCCATCGAATGGTTCAAAAACGCCTTCGGCGAAGACGCGTAAATCAGATCGTTAAGGGATACCGTGCTCGAAAGAATTAAGGTTTGCTTCACGGAAAGCATTCAGACTCAGATTGCAGCAGCAGAAGCGCTGCCGGACGCCATCTCCCGCGCGGCGATGACGCTGGTTCAGTCCCTGCTTAACGGCAACAAAATTCTCTGTTGTGGTAATGGCACCTCGGCCGCCAACGCACAGCATTTTGCTGCCAGTATGATCAATCGTTTTGAGACAGAGCGCCCCAGTTTACCTGCCATTGCACTTAATACCGATAACGTGGTCTTAACGGCGATTGCCAACGATCGTCTTCATGATGAGATCTACGCCAAGCAGGTGCGCGCGTTAGGGCATGCCGGTGATGTCCTGCTGGCCATCTCCACGCGCGGCAACAGCCGTGACATCGTGAAAGCCGTGGAAGCGGCCGTCACGCGCGATATGACCATCGTTGCGCTGACCGGTTACGACGGCGGTGAGCTGGCAGGGCTGTTAGGTCCGCATGATGTTGAGATCCGTATTCCTTCCCACCGCAGCGCGCGCATTCAGGAGATGCATATGCTGACGGTGAACTGTTTATGCGATCTGATCGATAACACGCTTTTCCCTCACCAGGATGATTAAGGAGTAAACATGAAGGCACTTTCGCCCCTCGCAGTCCTTATTTCTGCGCTGCTGCTTCAGGGATGTGTGGCTGCAGCGGTAGTGGGTACCGCCGCAGTGAGTACCAAAGCCGCGACTGACCCGCGTACCGTGGGCACGCAGGTGGATGACGGCACCCTTGAACTGCGCGTGAACAGCGCACTCTCCAAAGACCAACAGATTAAGAAAGAAGCGCGTATTAACGTAACGGCTTATCAGGGCAAGGTTTTACTGGCCGGCCAGGCGCCGAATACCGAACTTGCCTCCCGCGCGAAGCAAATTGCGATGGGTGTAGAAGGGACGACCGAGGTATTTAACGAAATACGTCAGGGCCAGCCGATTGGCCTGGGTGCCGCCTCAAATGACACCTGGATCACCACCAAAGTGCGCTCCCAGCTGCTGGGTAGCGATCAGGTGAAATCCTCTAACGTGAAAGTGACCACCGAGAACAGCGAAGTCTTCCTGCTCGGCCTGGTGACCGAGCGTGAAGGTAAAGCGGCGGCGGATATCGCCAGCCGGGTGAGCGGCGTGAAACACGTGACTACCGCCTTCACCTACATCAAGTAATCTCCCCCGCCCTCTGCCGCTGGCAGAGGGCGCTCATTCCTCTCCCTGCGCCTGCTCCCTGATTTTCGCCGACGGAATAACATTGACTCCTGCCGGTGCTGCACCCAGCGCCTCCTGCAGCATAACCTGCGCCACATCCCGCGCCTCGACAGACTTCCAGTTGCCGGGCAGCAGACTGAACAGCGGGGAAAACAGCGACTCGCTGAAGCGATGCTTCTCCCGCTCCCCCAGCAGCATTGAAGGACGCACAATGGTGAGCCGCTCCCACTTCTGGGCGATCAGGGCCTCTTCCATTTTGCCTTTCACCTTGTTGTAGAAGAACGGTGAATGCGCGTTAGCTCCCATGGCGCTCACTACCAGGAAATGCTTCGCCCCGAGTCGTTTGCCGGTCAGCGCAGTATCCACCACCAGCGTGTAATCGGCATGGATAAAGGCCTCTTTGCTGCCCGCCTCACGCCGGGTGGTGCCCAGACAGCAAAAGACGGTATCTACCGGATCCTGAACCTGTGCCAGCGCATCGGTCAGCTGCGGATCGTGGGGATTAAACACCCCTTCGATATCGCTCAGCGGGCGACGCGTCGGGGCGGCGATATAGTTGATCTTCTGCTCCTGGATTAGCATACGCAGCAGGTGCCCACCCACAAGGCCGGTCGCGCCGGTAATTAAAACCTGACTCATTACTCCTCCTTTGCAGATTAGTCCGTATGCGATTTCATGCCGCTCAACCACACTTAGTGGTCTGAACGTTAAGTATTTACCACAAGCTGGAAAAAAGCTGTCTGAAGCCAAAACAACGGAGGAAGCATGAGCAAGAAAATTGCGGTCTTGATTACCGACGAGTTTGAAGATTCAGAATTTACCTCACCTGCCGAGGCGTTTCGTAAGGCGGGCCATGAGGTGATCACCATTGAAAAAGAGGCAGGCAAAACGGTAAAAGGCCATAAGGGCGAGGCCAGCGTGACCATCGATAAAACCATCGATGAGGTGAGCCCGTCTGACTTTGACGCCCTGTTACTGCCGGGTGGGCACTCCCCGGACTCGCTACGCAGCGATACGCGTTTCGTGACCTTTACCCGGGATTTTGTCTCCAGCGGGAAACCGGTCTTTGCTATCTGCCACGGTCCACAGCTGCTCATCAGCGCTGAGGTTGTGCGCGGACGTAAACTGACGGGCGTGAAATCGATCGCCATCGATCTGAAAAACGCCGGGGCCGATTTTCACGATCAGGAGGTAGTCATCGATAACGATCAGCTGGTTACCAGCCGGACGCCAGAAGATCTTATCGCCTTTAACCGTGAGGCGTTGCGCTTACTCGGCGCGTAGCCAGTGATGTTTTTTGCCAAAGCCTAACGTGTTGTCAGTGAACTTCAGTTCATCCAGACGGATCTCCCATACCGGAGCTGGCATGGCAGCGGCAACCGGAAAGCGACGAAGATAGTGCTTGCGCATCACGTCGCTTTCCTCTCCTTCCAGACGACGAATCTCCCCTTTGAACTGCACCCCGCGGATTAACGCCACGGTTTTGGGCTGCCCGTTGACGGTGCCTGCAACTTTCGCCTGTTTGCCGCTCATCTGCGCATGACGGGTTTTGTCTTCGCTTAAGACGTAGAACGCGACGCGCTGCGGGTCATAATAGTAAAAGGCATTGGCACACCACAGCTCATCGTCATGGTGTACGCACCAGGTGACCACGTGCTGCTTCGCCAGCCAGTGGTTGATGGCGGCCAGAGTTTTCATTTCGCTTCTCTCTCATGCTAAGGTGCACTCACCTTAACATACTGAATCTGTCGCCGTGTGCTGGTTTCTCTATCTTGTTCGAACCGCTGATAATGCGCTCTATACGGGCATCACAACCGATGTGCCGCGCCGCTTCCTGCAACATCAGACGGGAAAAGGGGCGAAGGCGTTGAGGGGTAAAGGAGAGCTGACGCTGGCGTTTTCCGCGGTCGCAGGCGATCGCTCGCTGGCGCTCCGGCTGGAGTACCGCATTAAACAGCTCACGAAGCGCCAGAAAGAGCGCCTCGTCAGCGGAGACGGGACGTTTGAGGCGCTACGCGAGAGCCTGCAAAGGCCGCCGGTTAAAAGCTATTGAAGCGATCGTGGTATTCCACCAGGCCGCTCACGCCGTTAAGCGCATCGTCGGCCAGACGGTGGACCTGGAAAGCCGACTCGGTGCCCGGCCAGCGGCAACGCAGATCGTAATGTGCCGCTTTCTCGAAGCCTAAACGGCTGTAGAAGTCCGGATCGCCCAGCGTCACGACCGCGGCGTAGCCAAACTCATTGAGTGAATCCAGCCCTTCGTAGACCAGCTGGCGCGCCAGGCCCTGTCCGCGATAGTTTTCATCCACCGCCAGCGGCGCCATGGCAACCCACTGCAGCTCTTCGCCCTGCACGATGACCGGGCTAAAGGCCACGTAGCCAACGACCTGACCTTCATCATCGGTGGCGACCAGACCCAGCGTAATCAGGCCGTCTTCACGAAGATCGCGAACCAGTTGCGCTTCACCTTCCCCTTCAAACGACCGGCGTAATAAGGCGTCAATACCCGGGGCATCGATGCCAATTTCTACTCGAATCAACATGGCTCACCTACAGAAGTGTGTTTACTTTCCGGCGGAGTTTTCAGACCCGCCTCGACAAAATCGGCCAGTTGCAACAGGGCCACGCGCAGCGGCTTCGGCATCTGTTCCAGTTCAATCGCATCCATCAGGTTTTTGACATACAGACCTAACTCGGTATCGCCTTCAATCACCAGACGACGCTGGAAGAAGAGCGTGTCGGGATCCTGCTTGCGTGCCGCGATCATCAGCAGATCGCTGGCGTCAGCGCTAAAGCTGACGTCCGCCTCGGCGGATTCGCGCACCACCAGCTGTTCATTTTCAACGGAGGTGTACCAGCGCAGACCAATATCCCGCACCTCGATACGTAACCAGCGCCCTTCAAGAAATTCCAGCTCGCCATCCGCCAGCGCCTGGCGGAATTGCCAGCTGAGCACCTGCTCCAGTACCTGGCGCTTCAGGGCAAAGGGCGCGAGCTTAACCGGCACGCTCAGCAGCGACGGGCCAAATTGTACGAGACGTGAACGCAGTTTATCCAGCACGAGCAATACTCCTGATATCTATGGTCCTGATATTTTGCCATATCCAGTCGTCGGTATAGCGGGGTAAATCAACAAACTGACATCCGGCGTAACCCATTATTGGTGTCATCAATACGCCATTAGCTGCCTTAAATCAAAAATTGTCGCCGGATGGTTAATTAAAATCCCTGTTCGATAACAATTTTGCATCCCTCTGGGGCTGCGAACGTCAGGATAAATTATGGAGCTGCTCTGCCCTGCCGGGAACTTACCGGCGCTAAAGGCGGCCATCGAAAACGGCGCCGATGCGGTTTATATCGGGCTGAAGGACGATACCAATGCCCGTCACTTCGCTGGTCTCAATTTTACCGAGAAAAAACTGCAGGAAGCGGTGAGCTTCGTACATCTTCATCGCCGTAAACTGCATATCGCTATCAATACCTTTGCCCACCCCGACGGCTATCAACGCTGGCAGCGCGCGGTGGATATGGCGGCACAGCTGGGTGCCGACGCCCTGATTCTGGCCGATCTCGCCATGCTGGAGTATGCCGCAGAACGCTATCCCCACATTGAGCGCCATGTCTCCGTACAGGCGTCTGCTACCAACGAAGAGGCCATACGCTTTTATCATCGACATTTTGAGGTGTCGCGCGTGGTGCTGCCGCGCGTGCTCTCTATTCATCAGGTTAAGCAACTGGCGCGGGTCACGCCAGTTCCGCTGGAAGTTTTTGCCTTTGGCAGCCTGTGCATCATGGCTGAAGGGCGTTGCTACCTCTCTTCTTATCTCACCGGGGAATCGCCCAACACCGTGGGCGCCTGCTCCCCTGCCCGCTACGTGCGCTGGCAGCAAACCCCGCAGGGGCTGGAGTCGCGTCTGAACGAGGTGCTGATCGACCGCTATCAGGATGATGAAAACGCCGGCTATCCGACGCTGTGCAAAGGTCGCTATCTGGTGGATGGCGAGCGCTACCATGCACTGGAGGAGCCCACCAGCCTGAACACCCTTGAACTGCTGCCGGAACTGCTGGCCGCCAATATCGCCTCGGTGAAAATCGAAGGACGCCAGCGCAGCCCGGCCTATGTCAGCCAGGTGGCAAAAGTGTGGCGCCAGGCGATCGATCGCTGCATGGCAAATCCGCAGAGCTATACGCCAGAACCGGCGTGGATGGAGACGCTCGGCTCGATGTCCGAAGGCACGCAGACCACGCTGGGTGCGTATCACCGTAAATGGCAGTGAGATAAAGCATGAAATATTCATTAGGACCGGTGCTCTATTACTGGTCGAAAGAGACGCTGGAAGACTTTTATCAGCAGGCGGCAACCAGCCAGGCGGATGTGATCTACCTCGGCGAGGCGGTCTGTAGTAAGCGTCGCGCTACAAAGGTGGGTGACTGGCTGGAGATGGCGAAAACCCTGGCCGACAGTGGCAAGCAGGTCGTGCTCTCTACACTGGCGCTGGTTCAGGCCTCGTCAGAACTGAATGAGCTCAAGCGCTACGTGGAGAACGGTGAATTTCTGCTGGAGGCCAGCGATCTCGGCGTAGTGAACCTGTGCGCCGAGCGCAAGTTGCCGTTTGTCGCCGGGCATGCGCTGAACTGCTACAACGCCGTGGCGCTGCGCCTGCTGCTCAGACAGGGGATGACGCGCTGGTGTATGCCGGTGGAACTCTCCCGAGACTGGCTGGTGAACATCCTGGCGCAGTGCGACGAGCTGGGGATCCGCAATCAGTTTGAAGTGGAAGTGCTCAGCTACGGGCATCTGCCGCTGGCTTACTCCGCCCGCTGCTTTACCGCGCGTTCAGAGAACCTGCCGAAAGATGAGTGCGAAACCTGCTGCATCAAATACCCCAACGGACGCAGTATGCTGTCGCAGGAGAACCAGCAGGTGTTTGTCCTCAACGGCATTCAGACCATGAGCGGCTACGTTTACAACCTCGGCAACGAACTGGCCTCAATGAAAGGGCTGGTGGATATGGTGCGTCTGTCGCCGCTGGGCACCGATACCTTCGCCATGATCGACGCCTTCCGCGCCAATGAAAATGGCGCTGCCCCACTGCCGCTGACGGCGAACAGCGAGTGCAACGGCTACTGGCGACGTCTCGCCGGGCTGGAGCTGCAGGACTAAAAAAGGCTCACTTTGTTAACAACGACTGTAAAATTTTAATGCACTATTAAAGATTCACCGTCGACAAAGTGAGCTGCTATGACTGATAAATCCATTCCGTTTTCGGTGCTGGACCTGGCGCCGATCCCTGAAGGCTCCTCGGCAAGGGAAGCCTTTACCCACTCACTGGATCTCGCCCGCCTGGCTGAACAGCGCGGCTATCATCGCTACTGGCTGGCGGAACACCACAATATGGTCGGGATCGCCAGCGCCGCCACCTCAGTGCTGCTCGGCTATCTGGCGGCGAATACCACGACGCTCCATTTAGGCTCGGGCGGCGTGATGCTGCCTAACCATTCGCCGCTGGTTATTGCCGAGCAGTTTGGCACCCTCAATACCCTCTATCCGGGCCGTATCGACCTGGGACTGGGTCGCGCACCGGGCAGCGATCAGCCTACCATGCGCGCCCTGCGTCGCCATATGAGCGGTGACATCGATAACTTCCCCCGCGACGTGCTTGAACTGGTGGAGTGGTTTGATGCCCGTGACCCAAATCCGCAGGTGCGTCCGGTGCCGGGCTACGGCGAGCAGATCCCGGTGTGGCTGTTAGGCTCCAGCCTCTACAGCGCGCAGCTGGCCGCGCAGCTGGGCCTGCCGTTTGCGTTTGCCTCGCACTTTGCGCCGGATATGCTGCACCAGGCGCTGCATCTCTATCGCACTAACTTTAAGCCTTCGGCGCGGCTGGAAAAACCGTATGCGATGGTGTGCATCAACATCATTGCCGCTGACAGCAACCGCGATGCGGAATTCCTGTTTACCTCCATGCAGCAGGCCTTTATGAAGCTGCGCCGCGGCGAGACGGGGCAACTGCCACCGCCGGTGGAGAATATGCACCAGCTATGGTCGGCATCAGAACAGTATGGCGTGCAGCAGGCGTTAAGCATGTCGCTGGTAGGGGATAAAGCGAAGGTGCGTCACGGGCTGGAAGCGGTGCTGCGTGAGACGCAGGCTGATGAGATCATGGTCAACGGCCAGATCTTCGATCACCAGGCGCGTCTGCATTCGTTCGATCTGGCGATGCAGGTGAAAGAGGAGCTGGTGGGGTAGTTTTTTGCCGGGCGGCGCTGCGCTTGCCCGGCCTACTCCATCCCTGTAGGCCCGGTAAGCGAAGCGCCACCGGGCATTATGTTCACTGATATACAGGCAGCAGATTTAAGCTCGACAGCATGTGGACCACTGCGTTGCCGATACCGAACACCAGGATCAGCGCAATCATCGGCTTGCCGCCCCAGACGCGGAATTTTGGGCTACCGAAGCGCTTGCGTGATTTACGCGCCAGCAGCGCCGGAACAATCGCCGCCCAAATCGTTGCCGCCAGCCCCGCATAGCCAATGGCATACAGGAAACCGTTCGGCCACAGCAGGCCACCAATGACCGGCGGCAGGAAGGTCAGCAGCGCGGTTTTCAGACGCCCCAGCGCAGAGTCATCAAAGCCACAGAGATCGGCCAGATAGTCAAACAGCCCCAGGGTCACGCCAAGGAACGAGCTCGCCACGGCGAAGTTGGAGAAGATCACCAGCAGCAGGTCCAGACTGCGGCTGTTGAGCACGCCACTCAGCGCCTGCACCAGCACATCAATATTCCCGCCCTTCTGCGCAATGCCGATGAACTCCGGACGCGGAATGTTACCCATCGTCCCCAGCAGCCAGATGACATACAGCCCCAGCGCCAGCAGCGTGCCGTAGACCAGGCAGCGGGTGATGGTGCGCGGATCTTTGCCGTAATATTTCATCAGGCTCGGCACATTACCGTGATAGCCAAACGACGCCAGACAGAACGGCAGGGTCATCAGCAGATAGGGTGAATACGACGTGTTGCTCTGCGCCACGTTAAACAGCGTGGCGGGCGTAACATGCCCCAGCAGGCTGCCGAAGGTCAGGAAAAAGGTGATGACTTTGGCGCCCAGCACAATGGCCGTCATCCGGCTCACCGCTTTGGTACTCATCCAGACGATAAACGCCACACCCAGGGCGAAGCAGAGCCCCGCCAGCCGCGCCGGTACGTTCAGCGACATCTCTGCGAAGGTGTGATGCAGAATCGAACCGCTCGCCGAGATATAGGCGTAGGTCAGGATATAGAGCACAAAGGCAATGGAGATACCGTTGACGATATTCCAGCGCTTGCCCAGCAGGTCGCGGGTGATGGTGTCAAAGCTCGACCCAATGCGGTAGTTGAGATTAGCTTCGAGGATCATCAGCCCCGAGTGCAGCATACAGAACCAGGTAAAGACCAGCGCCGCCAGCGACCAGAAGAACCACGCCCCGGACATGACCACCGGCAGGGAGAACATCCCCGCACCTATGATGGTGCCGCCGATGATCACCACACCGCCGAGCAGTGAAGGTGACGTTTGGGTGGTGGTTAGTGTCGCCATACAGCCTTTTCTCCAGTCAATAATTTGGGACCTGCATCTTAATGTGCTGCACTGTACCAGTACAATAGTACAAAAGAAATAAAAAAAGCCCCGATAAAAATATCGGGGCTGTATATTTTACTTTACGCTACAGGGCGTGAAGATTACGCGTCACGACGACGAACCGGGCCATCTTCGCGACGTGGGCCACGGCTTTCACGACGCTCACCGCTGAAACGGCCTGCACCTGGTGCAGCCCCTTCACGACGAGGTCCACGACCGCCTTCACGACGCTCGCCACCGAAGCTGCGGCCACCGCCACGACGTTCGCCGCCACGGTCCGGACGCGGCTGAGCATCGCCCAGCAGCTGCATGTTCATCGGCTTGTTCAGGATGCGGGTACGGGTAAAGTGCTGCAGAACCTCGCCCGGCATACCTTTTGGCAGTTCGATGGTGGAGTGGGTACCGAACAGCTTGATGTTACCGATGTAACGGCTGCTGATGTCGCCTTCGTTAGCAATCGCGCCAACGATATGACGAACTTCAACACCATCATCACGACCCACTTCAATGCGGTACAGTTCCATTTCGCCAGCATCACGACGTTCGCGACGTGGACGGTCTTCACCACCACGCTCTGGACGGTCGCCACGCGGGCCACGATCGTTGCGGTCGCCACGACGTTCGAAACGATCGTCACGGTCACGGAACTCACGCTTAGGACGCATCGGTGCATCTGGCGGCACGATCAGAGAACGTTCGCCCTGCGCCATCTTCAGCAGTGCAGCGGCCAGCGTTTCGATATCCAGCTCTTCGCCTTCGGCGGTCGGCTGGATCTGCGTCAGCAGCGCACGGTACTGATCCAGATCGCTGCTCTCCAGCTGCTGCTGGACTTTCGCGGCGAATTTTTCCAGACGGCGTTTGCCCAGCAGCTCTGCGTTTGGCAGGTCTGCTTCTGGAATGGTCAGCTTCATGGTGCGTTCGATGTTACGCAGCAGACGACGCTCGCGGTTCTCAACGAACAGCAGCGCACGGCCCGCACGACCTGCACGACCGGTACGGCCGATACGGTGAACGTAAGACTCGGAGTCCATCGGGATGTCGTAGTTAACAACCAGGCTGATACGTTCAACGTCCAGACCACGTGCTGCCACGTCGGTTGCAATCAGGATATCCAGACGACCGTCTTTCAGACGCTCCAGCGTCTGCTCACGCAGCGCCTGGTTCATGTCGCCGTTCAGCGCTGCGCTGTTGTAGCCGCTACGCTCCAGGGCTTCTGCCACTTCCAGGGTCGCATTTTTGGTACGAACGAAGATGATCGCCGCATCAAAATCTTCTGCTTCCAGGAAACGCACCAGCGCTTCGTTTTTACGCATACCGTACACAGACCAGTAGCTCTGGCTGATGTCCGGGCGAGTGGTCACGCTGGACTGGATGCGCACTTCCTGCGGCTCTTTCATGAAGCGGCGGGTAATGCGACGGATCGCTTCCGGCATGGTGGCAGAGAACAGGGCGGTCTGATGACCTTCCGGGATCTGCGCCATGATGGTTTCTACGTCTTCGATGAAGCCCATGCGGAGCATTTCGTCAGCTTCATCCAGTACCAGACCGCTCAGTTTAGAGAGATCCAGCGTACCGCGTTTCAGGTGATCCAGCAGACGACCCGGCGTACCGACGACGATCTGTGGACCCTGACGCAGGGCGCGTAACTGCACGTCATAACGCTGGCCGCCGTAAAGGGCAACCACGTTTACGCCGCGCATGTGTTTAGAGAATTCAGTCATAGCTTCCGCCACCTGAACAGCCAGTTCACGGGTCGGAGCCAGTACGAGGATCTGCGGTGCACGCAGGTCCGGGTCAATGTTATTCAGCAGCGGCAGCGAGAACGCTGCGGTTTTACCGCTACCAGTCTGGGCCATGCCCAGCACGTCACGACCAGAGAGCAGATGTGGGATACATTCTGCCTGGATCGGAGATGGTTTTTCGTAACCCAGATCGTTAAGGGCTTCAAGGATAGGAGCCTTCAGGCCCAGATCTGCAAAAGTGGTTTCGAATTCAGCCATGTAGTACGAGTGCCTCAATGTCAATGGCGGCCAGTCTACATAACTTATCGTGAAAATTTTCAGTAATTTTCATTGAAAGTGTGAACCGGCTCAAAGTAGGTGTATTGACGAACAACAACGCCCTCACCAGTAAAGGTGATGGCAATCAAAAGATTACGGGCTGATGTTTATGTCGTCAGCTATTGCTGGTCCGATTCTGCCAGGTCGTCATGCTCCTGGCCCAAGAGCGATAATTCCAACAATGCATAACGGTGCTCAACGTAGTTGTGTACGTTGTTAGCAACCGCTAACTTGAACAGTGCCGTAGCGCTGTCCGTATCCCCCAGACTTAGGTAGTACTTACCTAAATAGAAGTTGGTTTCACTGAGATGCTCAGCGAGCGAGGTGTTATCCGTTGCGTCCGCCTTCAAGCGTTCCATTAGCGTTGCTTCGCTAATGTCGCCCAGGTAGAACTCGACAATATTCCATCCCCACTGCTCCTTGTCCGATTTGTCGAAGCGTTGCTTTAACGCATCTTTAGCCTGCTTTTCGTCGAGCTTCTGCTCAACAATGAAAAGCCACAGGCTACGGAAAGGATCGTTAGGATCGTCTTGATAAAACGCCAGCAGATCATCTTGCGCTAACTTGTCACGACCGCCGTAATACAATGCGATACCGCGATTCAAGTGCGCGTAGTTGTAAGTTGGATCAAGCTCAAGTACAGAATCAAACGCTTCATAGGCAGCATCAAAATTGCCTGCCTGCGTTAAATAAATGCCTAAGTAATTGAATACTTCAGGCATATCCGGTCGGATCGCCAACGCTTGTGAAAAATCATTTCGCGCCAGTGCCCTCAGACCGAGACTATCATACAACACTCCGCGCTCATATAAAAGCTGTGCGCGTTCGTCATCGGTTAAAGCCCGACTGGCAAGAATTTGTTCCATGCGTGCCAGAATCACTTCCTGCTGCAAAGTCGGTTGCAGTGGCACTGCGAGGACTTCACTTTTACGCCAGGCAGAGTTGCTGCATCCTGCCAGCGTCAAAGCTGTCGCAACGAAACACCAGCGCAGAAAAGGCTTCATTTCCCACTCCCGAAGACAACTATTGGATGAACGTCCTGTCCCCCGGCGGCTTAACAAGGCGTCCTGCCTGATAACAAGCCCCCCGCTTGCACGGGGGGCAAACGGCAACCTTACTCGCCCTGTTCGCCAGCCGGAGCTTCCGGCGCAGCGGCAGGCTGAGACTGCTCGGTCGCTTCTTTGATGCTCAGACGAATACGGCCCTGACGGTCAACTTCGAGAACTTTAACCGGCACTTCCTGACCCATCTGCAGGTAATCGGTCACTTTCTCAACGCGCTTGTCAGCGATCTGAGAGATGTGAACCAGACCTTCTTTACCGCCACCGATGGCAACGAATGCGCCAAAGTCAACGATACGGGTCACTTTACCATTGTAGACACGGCCCACTTCGATCTCGGCAGTGATCTCTTCGATACGACGGATAGCGTATTTCGCTTTCTCGCCGTCGGTCGCTGCGATCTTCACAGTACCGTCATCTTCGATTTCGATGGTGGTGCCAGTCTCTTCGGTCAGGGCACGGATAACAGAACCGCCTTTACCGATAACGTCTTTGATCTTGTCCGGGCTGATCTTAATGGTGTGGATACGTGGAGCGAACTGAGAAATATCGCCACGCGGGGCGTTGATCGCCTGTTCCATCACGCCCAGGATGTGCAGACGTGCACCTTTAGCCTGGTTCAGCGCAACCTGCATGATCTCTTTGGTGATGCCTTCAATTTTGATATCCATCTGCAGGGCAGAGATACCTTCGCGGGAACCCGCGACTTTGAAGTCCATGTCACCCAGGTGATCTTCGTCGCCCAGGATGTCAGACAGAACAACGAAGTTGTCGCCTTCTTTCACCAGACCCATTGCGATACCCGCAACGGCCGCTTTCACCGGTACGCCCGCATCCATCAGTGCCAGAGAAGCACCGCACACGGAAGCCATAGAAGAGGAACCGTTAGATTCGGTGATTTCAGAAACCACACGAACGGTGTACGGGAATTTATCAGCATCTGGCATCACAGCCAGCACGCCGCGCTTCGCCAGACGACCGTGACCAATTTCACGACA
>NZ_JBBCPK010000018.1:0-56439 GCF_037150775.1 Leclercia sp. M50 | reverse complement strand
AATGGAATTCGCTTTTTATATCTGCGGCCTGGTCGCCATCCTGGCTACGCTGCGAGTGATTACGCACACCAACCCGGTGCATGCGCTGCTCTATTTAATCATTTCGCTGCTGGCTATTTCCGGGGTGTTCTTTGCGCTGGGCGCACACTTTGCCGGTGCGCTTGAAATTATCGTTTACGCCGGGGCCATCATGGTTCTGTTCGTCTTCGTGGTGATGATGCTGAACCTGGGCGGCTCTGAGATCGAGCAGGAACGTCAGTGGCTGCAACCGCAGGTGTGGATTGGCCCGGCAATTCTGTCGGCCATCATGCTGGCGGTGATCGTTTACGCCATTCTGGGTGTGAACGACCAGGGTATCGACGGCACGCCAATCAGCGCCAAAGCGGTGGGTGTCACCCTGTTTGGGCCATACGTACTGGCAGTGGAACTGGCCTCGATGCTGCTGCTGGCAGGCCTGGTCGTTGCTTTCCACGTGGGTCGCGAAGAGCGCATGGGTGAAGTGCTGAGCAACCGTAAGGACGACAGCGCGAAAAGAAAAACGGAGGATCACGCATGATCCCTTTACAACACGGACTGATCCTCGCCGCGATTTTATTCGTGCTGGGCTTAACCGGTCTGGTTATCCGCCGCAATCTGCTGTTTATGCTGATTGGCCTGGAGATCATGATCAACGCTTCCGCGCTGGCCTTTGTGGTTGCCGGTAGCTACTGGGGCCAGACCGATGGTCAGGTGATGTACATTCTCGCTATCAGCCTCGCGGCTGCGGAAGCGAGTATTGGCCTGGCGCTGTTGCTGCAGCTCCATCGTCGCCGCCAGAACCTGAACATCGATTCAGTAAGTGAGTTGCGTGGATGAACATGCTTGCCTTAACCATTATTTTTCCGCTGATTGGCTTCCTGCTGCTGTCGTTTTCACGCGGCCGCTGGTCTGAGAATCTCTCTGCGACCATCGGCATGGGCTCTGTGGGCCTGGCCGCACTGGTCACAGCGTATGCGGGGATCGACTTCTTTAATAACGGACGTCAGGCTTTCAGCGTTCCACTCTGGACCTGGATGTCGGTGGGTGATTTCAACATCGGTTTTAACCTGGTGCTGGATGGTCTCTCTCTGACCATGCTCTCCGTGGTTACCGGTGTCGGCTTCCTGATCCACATGTTCGCCTCCTGGTATATGCGCGGTGAAGAGGGTTACTCCCGCTTCTTCGCCTACACCAACCTGTTTATCGCCAGCATGGTGGTACTGGTGCTGGCGGATAACCTGCTGCTGATGTATCTCGGCTGGGAAGGGGTGGGTCTCTGCTCTTACCTGCTGATTGGGTTCTACTACACCGATCCGAAGAATGGCGCAGCGGCCATGAAAGCGTTCGTTGTGACCCGTGTGGGTGACGTCTTCCTCGCCTTCGCGCTGTTCATTCTCTACAACGAGCTGGGCACGCTGAACTTCCGCGAGATGGTGGAACTGGCACCGGCGCACTTCGAAGCCGGCAACAATATGCTGTGGTGGGCAACCCTGATGCTGCTGGGTGGTGCTGTGGGTAAATCTGCACAGCTGCCGTTGCAGACCTGGCTTGCCGACGCGATGGCGGGTCCAACCCCTGTCTCCGCGCTGATCCACGCCGCCACCATGGTGACCGCCGGTGTTTACCTGATTGCGCGTACCCATGGCCTGTTCCTGATGACTCCGGAAATTCTGCATCTGGTGGGTATCGTCGGTGCGGTGACGCTGGTGCTGGCAGGCTTTGCCGCGCTGGTCCAGACCGACATCAAACGCGTTCTCGCTTACTCCACCATGAGCCAGATCGGTTACATGTTCCTGGCGCTGGGCGTACAGGCGTGGGACGCGGCCATTTTCCACCTGATGACGCACGCGTTCTTCAAAGCGCTGCTGTTCCTATCGTCCGGTTCGGTGATCCTGGCCTGCCACCACGAGCAGAACATCTTTAAAATGGGCGGACTGCGTAAGTCCATCCCGCTGGTTTACGTCTGCTTCCTGGTGGGTGGCGCGGCGCTGGCGGCACTGCCGCTGATCACCGCGGGCTTCTTCAGTAAGGACGAAATCCTGGCGGGGGCCATGGCGAACGGGCATATCAATCTGATGGTTGCGGGTCTGGTCGGTGCGTTTATGACCTCCCTGTATACCTTCCGTATGATTTTCATCGTCTTCCACGGTAAAGAACAAATTCACGCTCACGCAGGGAAGGGGATTACCCACCACCTGCCGCTGATTGTGCTGCTGGTACTCTCCACCTTCGTTGGCGCGATGATTGTGCCACCGCTGCAGGGCGTACTGCCAGACACCACCGAGCTTGAGCACGGTCGCGTTCTGACGCTTGAAATCACCTCCGGTGTGGTCGCTATCGCGGGTATCCTGATTGCGGCATGGCTATGGCTGGGCAAACGTACCCTGGTCACCTCGGTTGCCAACAGTGCGCCGGGCCGTCTGCTGGGCACCTGGTGGTATAACGCGTGGGGCTTCGACTGGCTGTACGACATGATCTTCGTGAAACCGTTCCTCGGCATTGCGTGGCTTATCAAACGCGATCCGCTGAACGCGGTAATGAACATCCCGGCCATCCTTTCCCGCCTGGCAGGTAAAGGCCTGCTGTTCAGCGAGAACGGGTATCTGCGCTGGTATGTAGCGTCCATGAGCATCGGCGCGGTTGTGGTGCTGGCGCTGCTGATGGTATTGCGTTGATCGTTAAGTGAATTTTATTCGAATTCGTTGAAAATCAGGCCCCTTCTGGGGGCCTTAAAAAGGAATGCAAATCGCCATGTTACTACCCTGGCTAATATTAATTCCCTTTATCGGTGGGTTCCTGTGCTGGCAGACCGAACGCTTTGGCGTGAAGATGCCGCGCTGGATTGCGCTGATCACCATGGGATTGACGCTCGCGCTCGGTCTGCAACTCTGGTTGCAGGGCGGCTATTCACTGACCCAGTCTGCGGGCATTCCGCAGTGGCAGTCTGAATTCATTCTGCCGTGGATCCCGCGTTTCGGTATCACGATCCATCTGGCGATTGACGGTCTGTCGCTGCTGATGGTGGTGCTGACCGGTCTGCTCGGCGTTCTGGCGGTGCTTTGCTCCTGGCGAGAAATCGAAAAATACCAGGGCTTCTTCCACCTGAACCTGATGTGGATCCTGGGCGGCGTGATCGGCGTGTTCCTTGCCATCGACATGTTCCTCTTCTTCTTCTTCTGGGAGATGATGCTGGTGCCGATGTACTTCCTGATCGCGCTGTGGGGCCATAAGGCATCCGACGGTAAAACGCGTATCACGGCGGCCACCAAGTTCTTCATCTATACCCAGGCGAGTGGTCTGGTGATGTTGATTGCCATCCTGGCGCTGGTCTTCGTGCACTACAACGCGACCGGCGTCTGGACCTTCAACTATCAGGACCTGCTGAAGACCCCGATGTCCCACGGCGTAGAATACCTGCTGATGCTGGGCTTCTTCATCGCCTTCGCGGTAAAAATGCCGGTGGTGCCGCTGCACGGCTGGCTGCCAGATGCGCACTCCCAGGCACCAACGGCGGGTTCCGTTGACCTGGCGGGCATCCTGCTGAAAACCGCGGCCTACGGTCTGCTGCGTTTCGCGCTGCCGCTGTTCCCGAATGCCTCCGCAGAGTTTGCGCCGATTGCCATGTGGCTCGGTGTGATCGGTATCTTCTACGGTGCCTGGATGGCCTTCACGCAGTACGACATCAAGCGTCTGATTGCCTACACCTCCGTTTCCCACATGGGCTTCGTGCTGATTGCTATCTACACCGGCAGCCAGCTGGCCTACCAGGGCGCTGTGATCCAGATGATTGCCCACGGTCTCTCTGCAGCCGGTCTCTTCATCCTGTGTGGTCAGCTGTACGAACGTCTGCACACCCGTGACATGCGTCAGATGGGTGGTCTGTGGAGCAAAATTAAGTGGCTGCCAGCGATGTCGATGTTCTTCGCGGTTGCCACGCTGGGGATGCCGGGGACCGGTAACTTCGTTGGCGAATTTATGATCCTGTTCGGCAGCTTCAAGGTGGTACCGATGATTACCGTCATCTCCACCTTCGGTCTGGTGTTCGCCTCCGTTTACTCGCTGGCGATGCTGCACCGCGCTTACTTCGGTAAAGCGAAGAGTGAGATCGCTGCCAAAGAACTGCCGGGGATGTCGCTGCGTGAGCTGTTCATCATCCTGCTGCTGGTCGTACTGCTGGTGCTGCTGGGCTTCTTCCCGCAGCCGATTCTGGATACCTCGCACTCCGCGATGGGTAATATCCAGCAGTGGTTTGTTAATTCTGCTTCTACTACAAGGCCGTAAATCGCCATGACAATAACTCCACAACAACTGATTGCGCTGCTACCGCTGCTGATCGTCGGATTGACGGTGGTGGTTGTGATGCTCTCCATTGCGTGGCGACGCAATCACTTCCTGAATGCCACGCTGGCGGTTCTGGGTCTGAACGCTGCGTTAGTCTCCCTCTGGTTTGTTGGCCAGGCGGGGGCGATGGACGTCACGCCGCTGATGCGCGTTGATGGCTTCGCCATGCTCTACACCGGGCTGGTGCTGTTAGCCAGTCTGGCGACCTGCACCTTTGCCTACCCGTGGCTGGAAGGGTACAACGACAACAGAGAAGAGTTTTACCTGCTGGTTCTGATTGCGGCCCTGGGCGGCATTCTGCTGGCGAATGCCAACCATCTGGCGGCGCTGTTCCTCGGTATTGAGCTGATCTCGCTGCCGCTGTTCGGCCTGATTGGTTATGCCTTCCGCCAGAAGCGCTCTTTGGAAGCGAGTATCAAGTATACGATCCTGTCTGCTGCTGCTTCGTCCTTCCTGCTGTTTGGTATTGCGCTGCTCTACGCTCAGTCCGGTAACCTCTCATTTGAAGCGCTCGGCAAGAGCCTCGGCGACGGCATGCTGCATGAGCCGCTGCTGCTGGCGGGTCTGGGCATGATGATTGTTGGCCTCGGCTTTAAACTCTCTCTGGTGCCGTTCCACCTGTGGACGCCAGACGTCTACCAGGGTGCGCCAGCGCCGGTATCCACCTTCCTGGCGACGGCGAGCAAGATCGCTATCTTCGGGGTGGTGATGCGTCTGTTCCTCTACGCCCCGGTGGGTGACAGCGAAGCGGTTCGCGTGGTGCTGGGCGTGATCGCCTTTGTCTCCATCATCTTCGGTAACCTGATGGCGCTGAGCCAGACCAACATCAAGCGTCTGCTCGGTTACTCCTCCATCTCCCACCTCGGCTATCTGATGGTGGCGCTGATTGCCCTGCAGAGCGGTCAGATGTCCATGGAGACCGTGGGTGTCTACCTGGCCGGTTACCTGTTCAGCAGCCTCGGCGCCTTCGGCGTGGTGAGCCTGATGTCCAGCCCGTACCGTGGCCCGGATGCCGACTCGCTCTTCTCCTACCGTGGTCTGTTCTGGCACCGTCCGATCCTCTCCGCGGTGATGACCGTGATGATGCTCTCGCTGGCGGGTATCCCGATGACGCTCGGCTTTATCGGGAAGTTCTATGTGCTGGCAGTGGGTGTGCAGGCTGGTCTGTGGTGGCTGACGGCGGGTGTCGTTATCGGCTCCGCGATTGGTCTCTACTACTACCTGCGCGTTGCCGTGAGCCTCTACCTGAGTGCGCCTCAGCAGCTCAACCGCGATGCGCCAGGCAACTGGCAGTACAGCGCCGGCGGTATTGTGGTGCTCATCTCCGCGCTGCTGGTACTGATCTTCGGTATCTATCCGCAGCCGCTGATCACCATCGTGCAGCATGCGATGCCGCTGATGTAAAAACGCCAGAAACAAAAAAACCCGCTTCGGCGGGTTTTTTTATTGCCGGGTGGCGCTGCGCTTACCCGGCCTACAAAACCGTAGGCCCGTGCAAGCGAAGCGCCGCCGGGCTTAAGCCAGCTGCTTACGGCTAATCAGCGGCCCGTCAATTTTTTTGTTTGCGCGCTCCAGCACCTCTTCAATCACCGATGACAGCTCGTTCAGCTCGAACTTCGCCACGTAGCCATCGGCTTTCACCTTGCGGATATGATCTTCGTTGGCGTTGCCCGAAAGGGAAGAGTGGATCACCACCGGAATATCTTTCAGGATGGCGTCGGTTTTGATTTTGCGCGTCAGGGTAAAGCCATCCATCTCCGGCATCTCAAGGTCGGTCAGCACCAGCGAGATCTTATCGGTAATGGGCACTCCTTCCGCCTGGGCCTGCGCGGCCAGCACGCCGATCTTCTCCCAGGCCTCTTTGCCGGTGATATGCAGCTGCGCCGGGATCTGCATCGCCTGCAGCCCTTTTTCCAGCATTGAGCGCGCCACTTTGGAGTCTTCTGCCACAATCGCCACCGCACCCGGCTTGATATTGAATTTGGTGATTTTCAGATCGGTAGCATGCAGGTCGTGGTTGGCCGGGGTGATGTCATAGAGGATCTGCTCAACGTCCAGCACCATCGCCAGATCGTTGGTATCCGTCTTCTCATCCAGACAGGCGATACTGGTGATATAGCGTCCGCTGACCGCGGTTTCCGCCGCATGCACCTGCTTCCAGTCCAGGCGCATGATATTTTCGACCGACTCCACGGCAAACGCCTGGACGCTACGGGCGTACTCGGTGATCAGCAAAATGTTCAGCCCCGTCGTTGGCTTGCAGCCTGCCACCGCGGCCAGGTCGATAACCGGGATCACCTGATCGCGAATATTAACCATACCCATCAGGGGCGACTTCATCCCCGCCGGTTTGGTGAACGAGGGCATGGGCACAATCTCGCGAAGCTTAAAGACGTTGATGCCGAACAGCTCAGATTTGTTTTCATTCATTGAGCGGCCAAGACGAAACAGTAGCAGCTCAAATCGGTTCGACAGAGTAAGATTTGCCCTGTCATCAATGTCTTTCTGGAAGTTATCCATGTTTGCCCCTCAGTGAAAAATACCGGCCTGATAGGGTTATCGGCAGTTTCGGGGAAAACCAGAGCATTAAACGCGCACGGTAGCAAAATCTTCTGCCAGCTCGCTGGTAGCAAAGATGGCGCAACACTCCGCCAGCAGCATGGCGCAGCCTTCGGCGTCGTAACGGGAGCTGACGTGGGTGACGATCAGTTTTTTTACCTGCGCGTCGCGGGCAAGCCTGGCCGCCTGATGCGTGGAGCTGTGGCCGCGGCTGTTGGCTTTCTCCTCCATCGCTACCTCCAGCGTGGCCTCATGCACCAGCAGATCGACGCCCTGAGCCAGCGCAAGGGCGTTCTCGCAGGGGGCGGTATCCCCGAAGAGGGCCAGCTTCTTACCCGGACGGGGCGGGGAGAGATACGCCGCGCCATTGATGGTTCGGCCATCTTCCAGGGTGACGCTTTCGCCGCGTTTTAGCTGCTGAAACAGCGGGCCGAAGGGCACTCCCGCGGCGATCAGCGCGGCGCCGTCCAGCGCGCCGGGTTTATCCCGCTCTTCAATGCGAAAACCGTAACACTCCACGGGGTGATTGAGCGCCGCGGCGGTCACCGTGTAAGCATCATCTTTGAACACCACGCCCGGTTTGATCTCAATAATCTCGAGGGGATAATCCGTCCACGAGCCGCTGATCCGCAGGCTGGTTTCAACAAACTCCCGGATACCGGGCGGGCCGTAAATGGTTAGCGGCTGGATATTCCCCGCCATCGAGCGGCTGCAGAGCAGCCCCGGCAGGCCAAAAAGGTGATCGCCGTGCAGGTGAGTAATGAAAATTTTATCCAGCTTGCCGGGATGCGCGGCGGTGCGCAGCAGCTGGTGCTGCGTGCCTTCGCCGCAGTCAAACATCCACAGCCCGCCGCGGGTGGGGTGCTGGAGATCCAGCAAAATTGAGGTGACGTTGCGCGTACGGGTCGGTACGCCAGCGGATGTTCCTAAAAAAAACAGCTCCATAATGCACTCAGCCTCTGCACCGGGGACGAAAAGTCATTAGTATAACGGCTCCCCTCACGATAAGGAGACCTCAATGATCCAGTGGCAAGATCTGCACCATAGCGAGCTGTCCGTTCCTGTGCTTTACGCCTTACTTCAACTGCGCTGTGAGGTGTTTGTCGTTGAGCAAACCTGCCCCTATCAGGACATTGACGGCGAAGACCTGGTGGGGGAGAACCGCCATATCCTCGGCTGGAAAGATAACCGGCTGGTGGCGTATGCGAGGATTCTGAAAAGTGACGACGATTTCGCTCCCGTTGTGATTGGCCGCGTGATTATCAGCTGCGAGGTGCGGGGCGAGAAGCTGGGCTATGCCCTGATGGAGCACGCGCTGCGTTCCTGCGAAAATAACTGGCCCGACAAGGCGTTATACCTCGGGGCGCAGGCGCATCTGCACGCCTTTTATGCCCATTTTGGCTTTGTGCAGGTGACGGATATCTACGACGAAGATGGCATTCCGCACGTGGGTATGGCGAAAGAGGTACAACAAGCGTAGCAGGCGGAATCGTCAAGCATTGTCTATAGTTACGGAACTGATGCAACCACATGGAGAACACTATGTCTTATCAATCATCGGATAACCATGTAGATGACGATCTGACCCTGCTGAGTGAAACCCTGGAGGAGGTCTTACGCTCTTCCGGCGATCCGGCCGATCAGAAATACATTGAGCTAAAAGCGCGTGCTGAGCAGGCTCTGCATGATGTGAAAACGCGCGTGGGTCATGCGTCCGATCAATACTATTACAAGGCCAAAAAAGCGGTCTATCGTGCGGATGATTATGTCCGTGAAAAGCCGTGGCAGGGGATTGGCGTAGGCGCCGCCGCCGGCCTGGTGTTGGGTATTTTACTCGCCCGCCGTTAACAACACAGCACGAACGCTTCTCCCTGCCAACTCGGGGTACTGCTTTTTCTGTTTAGTACCCCTTATAATGTGAGGTTTTTGAGCTGGGAGAAGTTCGCGTGCACTCGATTTCCACCGCGCTGAAAGGCCTTTGCCAACAATTAGCCGACGATTTTCCCGATACCCCAGGCCTGCATTATCTCGATGTCTCCTTTGCCCTCAACGACGCGTTTGATCCGCTCGGCTGGCTGAATGCCCAGCACATCTACCCGCAGTTCTACTGGCAGCAGCGCAATGGCGACGAAGAGTATGCTGCTCTCGGAGCGATAACGCATTTCTCCTCGTTATCCGTTGCCCGTCAGTTTTTAAACCGTTATCCGCACGCACCCGACCTGAGAGTGGTGGGCGTTAATGCCTTCGATCCAAAGCAGGGCAGCCTGTTCCTGCCGCGCCTTTTGTGGCAGCGCTTCGGCGGGACCGCAACGTTGCGCCTGGTGCTCTGGAGCGACACCTCCCTGAAAGCGGAGGCCCAGCGCGCGCGGGAGTTTATGCAGACCCTGGCGGAGAGCCAGCCTGTCACCCCGGTCACGCAGGCGGTGGTGAGCGAAACGCATCTCCCTGACCGGGCCGGCTGGCTTCAGCTGATTACCCGGGCGACAGAGGCTATCGGCCGGGGGGAATTCGATAAAGTGGTGCTGGCCCGGGCGACAGATTTGCAGTTTAACGAGGCGGTAAACCCCGCCGCGCTGATGGCGGCCAGCCGGCAGGTCAACTTCCAGTGCTACCACTTCTTTATGCGCCCTGATGCGAGCCGGGCGTTTCTCGGCTCATCGCCGGAACGGCTGTGGCGGCGGCGCGGTTTGCTGCTGCGCACCGAAGCGCTGGCCGGTACCGTTGCCAGCCATCCGGACGATGCCCATGCCGCACGGCTGGGTAACTGGCTGATGACCGACGATAAAAACCAGCGGGAAAATATGCTGGTGGTTGAGGACATCTGCCAGCGCCTGCAGCGGGAAAACGGGGTGCTTGATGTCCTCCCGCCGCAAATCGTGCGCTTGCGGAAGGTTCAGCATTTACGCCGCTGCATCTGGACCGCGCTGCAACACCCGGATGATGAACAGTGCCTGCTGCGCCTGCAGCCCACCGCGGCCGTTGCCGGTCTGCCGCGCCAGGCGGCGTGGGATTTCATCGCCCACAATGAACCCTTCGACCGGGAGTGGTATGCCGGTTCCGCCGGGTATCTCTCGTTAGCACAAAGCGAGTTCTGCGTGGCGCTGCGTTCGGCAAGCGTTGAGGAGAGCTGTGTTCGCCTGTATGCCGGGGCGGGGATCGTCAGCGGTTCTGACCCCGATCAGGAGTGGCAGGAGATTGAAAATAAAGCAGCCGGGCTGCGCTCTCTGCTCCTAAAGGATTAATACTGAGTCATACATTCCCGATTCATATCAAAATTACATCTTTCTCTATTATTTATACTACGTCGCAATATTGATACCGGACAATTCCATGTCAGTGAGTTCCTTTAACCGGCGCTGGGCGGCGGTGATCCTTGAAGCCCTGACCCGCCATGGCGTCAGGCATGTTTGCATTGCGCCCGGCTCGCGCTCAACGCCGTTGACCCTGGCCGCCGCCGAAAACCGCGCCTTTATTCATCACACCCATTTTGATGAGCGCGGTCTCGGCCATCTGGCGCTGGGGCTGGCAAAAGCCAGCCATGAGCCGGTGGCGGTGATTGTGACCTCCGGCACGGCGGTGGCTAACCTTTATCCCGCATTGATCGAAGCCGGTCTGACCGGTGAAAAACTGGTGCTGCTGACGGCAGATCGTCCTCCGGAGCTGATCGACTGCGGCGCCAATCAGGCCATTCGCCAGTCGGGGATTTTTGCCACCCATCCGACAGAAACCCTGTCGCTGCCGCGTCCGACCCGCGATATTCCCGCCCGCTGGCTGGTTTCGACGGTGGATAACGCCCTGGGCGGGCTGCGTGCCGGGGCGCTGCACATCAACTGTCCGTTTGCCGAGCCGCTGTATGGCGAAATGGATGATACCGATCTTGAGTGGCAGCAGGCGCTGGGCGACTGGTGGCAGAGCGATAAACCCTGGCTGCGCGCTCCGGCGGCGCTTTCAAGCCCCCAACAGCGCGACTGGTTCTTCTGGCGGCAGAAACGCGGTGTGGTCATCGCGGGCAGGATGAGCGCCGAGGAAGGCAAGCAGGTAGCGCAGTGGGCGCAACGGCTTGGCTGGCCGCTGATTGGCGACGTGCTCTCCCAGACCGGCCAGCCGCTGCCGTGCGCGGATCTCTGGCTCGGCAACGCCAGAGCCGTGACCGAACTGGAGCAGGCGCAGATTGTGGTGCAGCTTGGCGGCAGCCTGACGGGTAAACGTCTTCTGCAGTGGCAGGCCACCTGCAGGCCGGAAGAGTACTGGCTGGTCGATTCCCGCGAAGGGCGGCTGGATCCTGCGCACCATCGTGGCCGTCGGCTGGTATCCAGCGTGGCCGAGTGGCTGGAGCTGCATCCGGCGGAAAAACGTGCCCCCTGGGCAACCGACATTCCTGAACTCTCTCGCCAGGCCTGGGAACTGACGGCGCAACACAGCGACGCATTCGGTGAAGCGCAGCTGGCCCACCGCATCCATCGCTATCTGCCCGAACAGGGGCAGTTGTTTGTGGGCAACAGCCTGGTGGTGCGTCTGATTGACGCCTTCTCCCGCCTGCCGGCGGGCTACCCGGTATTCAGTAACCGTGGCGCCAGCGGTATCGACGGTCTGATTTCAACCGCAGCAGGGGTTCAGCGCGCGAATGCCCGTTCGACGCTGGCGATCGTCGGCGATCTCTCGGCGCTGTACGATCTGAACGCGCTGGCGCTGCTTCGTCAGGCTTCGGCGCCCTTTGTGCTGCTGGTGATCAACAACAATGGCGGCCAGATTTTCTCCCTGTTGCCGACACCGCAGAGCGAACGGGAACGCTTTTATCTGATGCCGCAGAACGTGCAGTTTGAACATGCGGCGGCGATGTTCAGCCTCAAGTATCAGCGCCCGGAAAACTGGGCGGAGCTGGAGAGCGCGCTCAGCACGGCGTGGAGCAAACCCGGCACCACGCTAATCGAGGTGGTGGTAAACGACAGCGACGGGGCGCAGATGCTGCAAAACCTGCTGGCGCAGGTAAGCCATCTATGATCCTCGCGGGAACCCAGCGTAAAGGTCAGCCGGATAAACCCTGGCTGGTTTTCCTGCACGGTTTTTCCGGCGATTGCCGCGAATGGCAGGTGTCAGGGGAGCGCCTGAGCGATTATTCCCGCCTCTATCTCGATCTCCCGGGACACGGAGAGTCGGCCTCCATTGTGGTGAGTGATTTCCATCATCTCAGCAACTTGCTCAATCGCACCCTGATTAGTTACAACATACTAAATTACTGGCTGGTGGGGTACTCTCTCGGCGGCCGCATTGCGATGTATCACGCCTGCCAGCGGCCCGGGGGGCTACAGGGGCTGATTGTGGAGGGGGCGCATCCGGGGTTGAGCGATGAACACGCGCGGACGAGCCGTCGCGCCTCCGATGCGCAGTGGGCGGCACGCTTGCGCCATGAACCTCTGGCGTCGGTATTTGACGACTGGTATCAGCAGCCGGTATTTGCCTCGCTAACCCCCGCGCAGCGCGAACAGCTTGTCGCCCTGCGTAGCCAGAATAATGGTCCAGCTCTGGCCGCCATGCTCCAGGCGACGTCGCTTGCCGAACAAGCCGATTTACGCCCTGAGCTCGCCTCGTGCGCACTTCCTTTTTTCTATCTCTATGGCGAACAGGACCCTAAGTTTCGGGATATTGCCCGGCAGCTTACCGCCACCCGCCATGAAATTCCTCACGCCGGACATAACGCCCATCGGGAAAACCCCGCTGCGGTGGCTGAGCGTCTGGCCCAGATACTCCCTCTTTCAATTAAGGACACTCTATGATCTACCCTGATGAAAACATGCTCTATGCACCGGTGGAATGGCTGGACTGCTCCGAAGGCTATACCGACATTCGCTACCACAAGTCCACTGACGGCATCGCCAAAATCACCATTAACCGTCCAGAGGTGCGTAACGCGTTTCGCCCGTTAACCGTCAAAGAGATGATTCAGGCCCTGGCGGATGCCCGTTACGACGACAACATCGGCGTTATCGTCCTGACCGGGGAAGGTGAAAAAGCGTTCTGCTCCGGTGGCGATCAGAAAGTGCGCGGCGACTACGGCGGATACCAGGACGATGCGGGTACCCATCACCTGAACGTGCTCGACTTCCAGCGTCAGATCCGCACCTGCCCGAAACCGGTTGTCGCAATGGTGGCGGGCTACTCCATCGGCGGTGGTCACGTGCTGCATATGATGTGCGATCTGACCATTGCCGCAGAGAACGCCATCTTCGGCCAGACCGGACCGAAAGTCGGCTCCTTCGACGGCGGCTGGGGTGCCTCTTATATGGCGCGCATTGTCGGTCAGAAAAAGGCGCGTGAAATCTGGTTCCTCTGCCGCCAGTACAATGCTCAGGAAGCACTGGATATGGGCCTGGTGAACACCGTGGTGCCGATTGCCGACCTCGAAAAAGAGACCGTGCGTTGGTGTCGCGAAATGCTGCAGAACAGTCCGATGGCGCTGCGCTGCCTGAAAGCGGCCCTGAACGCCGACTGCGACGGCCAGGCCGGTCTGCAGGAGCTGGCGGGTAACGCCACTATGCTCTTCTACATGACTGAAGAGGGTCAGGAAGGGCGCAATGCGTTTAACGAGAAGCGCCAGCCGGACTTCAGCAAATACAAACGGAACCCGTAATGCGTCGCGCGCAGGTTTACCGCTGGCAGATACCGATGGACGCGGGCGTGGTGCTGCGTGAACGGCGGTTAAAAACCCGTGATGGCTTCTTCGTGCAACTCCAGCAGGGCGAAGGGCAGGGCTGGGGCGAGATTTCGCCTCTGCCGGGCTTTAGCCTGGAGTCGCTGGAGGAGGCGCAGGCTGCGCTGGTGGCATGGATAGAGGAATGGCGTACAGGCGTGAATCCGCCGCTGCCCGACGTCCCTTCCGCCGCGTTCGGCATCAGTTGCGCGCTCGCGGAGCTCGAGGGCAGCCTCCCTGATGAGGCCGATTACCGTGCCGCGCCGCTCTGTACCGGCGATCCGGATGAGCTGTTTGCACTGCTCAGCGCTATGCCCGGCGAGAAAGTGGCGAAAATCAAAGTCGGTCTTTACGAAGCGGTACGCGACGGCATGGTCGCTAACCTCTTGCTGGAGGCAATCCCCGATCTGCGCCTGCGTCTGGATGCCAACCGCGCCTGGACGCCGCTTAAGGCGCAGCAGTTCGCGAAGTACGTCAATCCGGCGTACCGCAGCCGCATCGCTTTCCTGGAAGAGCCGTGCAAAACCCGTGAGGATTCACGCGCCTTTGCCCGCGAAACCGGCATAGCCATCGCCTGGGACGAAAGCCTGCGCGAGGCGGACTTTGCCTTTACCGCCGAGCCGGGCGTCAGCGCCGTGGTCATAAAACCGACGCTAACGGGCAGTCTGGCGAAGGTGCGTGCCCAGGTGGCGGCAGCGCATAGCGCAGGACTGACCGCGGTGATCAGCTCCTCCATCGAATCCAGCCTTGGGCTGACGCAGCTGGCGCGTATTGCCGCCTGGTTAACGCCCGACACCATCCCGGGGCTGGATACGTTAAACCTGATGCAAACCCAGCTTATTCGCCCGTGGCCGGGTAGCGCCCTGCCGTGCGCGGGCGTTGAGGCGCTGGAGCCGTTGCAATGAGTTTTAGTGACTGGCCGTGGCGGCACTGGCGCGAGCAGCGTGCTGATAAACCGGCTCTGCGTCTCAACGACGAGGTGCTGAGCTGGCAACAGCTCTGCACCCGCATCGACAATCTGGCTGCAGGGTTTCATCAGCAGGGCGTGGAGGCGGGGGACGGTGTGCTGCTGCTTGCCCATAATCATCCGCAGACCCTGCTCGCATGGCTGGCGCTGCTCCAGTGCGGCGCGCGTATTCTTCCCGTTAACCCTCAGCTCCCGCGCCCGCTGCTGGAGGTATTGCTTCTGCAAATGACGCTGCGTTTTGCGCTGGTGCTGGATGATCACTATGAGGGACTCGCCGCGCTTGGCATGCATGCACAGTCTGGCGAATACAGCGTGGTATGGCAGCCTGAGCGGCTGGCCTCAATGACGCTCACCTCCGGCTCTACCGGGCTGCCGAAAGCGGCCGTTCATACCTGCGGGGCGCATCTTGCCAGCGCTGAGGGTGTCCTCGCGCTGATGCCCTACGGCGAGGATGACGACTGGCTGCTTTCGCTGCCGCTGTTTCATGTCTCCGGGCAGGGGATCTTATGGCGCTGGCTGCAGGCCGGCGCGCGCTTAACCGTGCGCGAGAAGCAGCCGCTGGAGCAGGCCTTGCAGGGGTGTACCCATGCCTCGCTGGTGCCAACCCAGCTCTGGCGTCTGCTCAATACCCACCAGCACATCGCGCTGAAAGCGGTACTGCTGGGCGGGGCCGCCATCCCCGTTGAGTTGACGCAACAGGCGCGCGCGCAGGGTATTTCTACGTTTTGTGGCTACGGCCTGACGGAGTTTGCCTCTACCGTCTGCGCGAAAGAGGCTGACGGTGAGCCGGACGTGGGCTGCGCATTGCCGGGCAGGGAGGTGCAGGTCGTTAACGGTGAAGTGTGGATCAGGGCGCAAAGCATGGCCTCAGGCTACTGGCGCGACGGCGCGCTGCTGCCGCTCACGAATTCTGAGGGCTGGTTTGCCACCCGCGATCGCGGGGATCTGCATGAGGGTCGCCTGACGATCCTCGGCCGGATGGATAACCTCTTTTTCAGCGGAGGCGAGGGCATTCAGCCGGAGAGCCTTGAGCGGATTATCGCGACCCATCCGCACATCAGCCAGGTCTTTATTGTTCCGCTGAATGACGCCGAATTTGGTCAGCGTCCGGTGGCGGTAGTGGAGTGTGAACCGGGAACGGATTTCACCCGCTTCCCGGAGTGGGTACAGGGCAAACTGGCGCGATTTGAGCAGCCCGTGCACTGGCTGGTGCTGCCAGCAGCGCTAAAAAATGGCGGGATTAAGATCTCCCGCCAGGCGTTAACACAGTGGGTGAATGCCCAACTGTCAGGGTAATTAGCCGATATCGGGCTGCGGCTTACGTTGACGGCGACGAAGCAGGCGCAGCACCGGCGGTACGACCACCACCACAATCGCCAGCGTCAGCAGGATCTTCGCCACGTTGCTGTCCCACAGAATGGAGACATTACCATTGCTGATGGACAGAGCGCGGCGCAGGTTCTGCTCCAGCATCTCACCCAGCACAAACCCTAAAATCAGCGGCGACATCGGGAAGTGCATTTTACGCAAGATGTAGCCGAACACCCCCAGCACCACCATCAGAATCAGGTCGAAGGTGGTGCTGTGTACCGCATACACCCCCACCGCCGAGACGGCCGCGATCGCGGGGACCAGGAACCACAGCGGAATGGTCAACATACGGGTGAACAGGCCAATCAGCGGGATGTTCATCACCAGCAGCATGACGTTAGCAATCAGCAGCGCCGCAATCAGTCCCCAGACGATGTCCGGCTGTTCGGTAAACATCGCCGGTCCTGGGGTGATGTTATAGAGCGTCAGCGCCCCCATCATCACCGCCGTGGTACCGGAGCCGGGTACGCCGAGCGTCAGCATGGGAATAAACGAGCCGCAGGCCGAGGCATTGTTGGCCGCCTCAGGTGCGGCGACGCCGCGAATATCGCCTTTACCAAAGCTGTCGCTGTTGCCGCTGAGCTTTTTCTCCGTCATGTAGGTGATGGCGCTGGCGATGGTTGCTCCGGCGCCTGGCAGAATGCCGACAAAGAAACCAATCACCCCTGAACGCAGCGTAGTACCGATACACTGCGCGCCCTCTTTGGCGTTAAAGAGCATCCGGCCGGTTTTACGCACCAGCGTCTGCCCGCTGCTGGTATGTTCCAGCATCAGTAAGATCTCAGAGACAGAGAACAGACCAATCACGACCACGATAAACTGCACGCCGTCGGAGAGGTGAACGCTGTCGAAGGTAAAACGATAGACCCCGGTGTTGGCATCCACGCCGACGGTGGCTAACCCTAAGCCAATCAGCGCAGACAAAAACGATTTAAGTGGGTTTTGCGCCATCATGCTGCCGAGACAGGCAATGGCGAAGACCATCAGGGCAAAATACTCTGCCGGACCAAACGCCAGCGACCACTGGGCCAGCGCAGGCGCAAACAGAATGATGCCGCCAATGGCAATCAGCGAGCCAAAGAACGAACTGACGGCGGAGATAGAGAGCGCCACGCCGCCGCGTCCCTGCCGCGCCATTGGGTAACCATCCAGCGCGGTTATAATGGCCGCCGCATCCCCGGGCACGTTGAGCAGTATTGACGAGATACGGCCGCCATATTCACAGCCGATGTAGACCGTCGCCAGCAGGATCAGCGCCGATTCCGCAGGCAGATGCAGGGCAAACGCCAGCGGGAGCAAAATAGCGACCCCGTTGATGGGCCCAAGTCCGGGCAGCAGACCGACGATCGTCCCGACGAAGCAGCCGATCAGGGCGATCACCAGGTTTTCCGGGGTCATCGCCACGGCGAACCCCTGTGAGAGGTAAATCCAGGTATCCATAGCGTGCTCCGTTAATTAAGCCAGGCGCCAAGCGGCAGCGTCACATCCAGCAGGCGGTCAAAGGCGTACCACAGGAAAATGCCCATCACCACGCCCGAGATCCCCGCCGCAGGGAGGCTGGCGTTAAACAGCATGCCGATCACCATCGTCAGGATGGCGGTCGCCACCGGGAAGCCGAGCCATTCAAAGCCCCAGGCATACATCAGCAGCACAATGACCATCACCAACAGCCGCTGCAAAATGCGTCTGGGCGGCCACTCTACGGTATCCGGATGGCGTAACAGCATAGCCACCGAGCAAAGCAGCATCAGGCCGACAATGCCCATTGGAAAGGGGCGTGGCCCCACGGGTTCATAGCTGTATTCGCTGTGGATCTGCCAGGCGACGAACATCCCGCCAACGCAGAGCAACAACCAGATCCCGGCAAAAATGCGATCGCTCATAGCGCCTCCGGTTATTTGGCCAGGCCAAACGCTTTTGCCTTCTCGCGGTAGTCATTCACCTGTTTTTTGACATACTCGTCCAGCTGCTTACCGTTCAGGTTGAACTCAAACAGCCCGCGCAGATCGCGCTGCTTTTTAAATTCGTCTGTCTGCTGCAGTTTGTTAAAGTTGTCGACCCACCACTGGTATTCGGCATCGGTCACTTTTGGCCCGACAAAGAAGCCGCGGATAATCGGCCAGACGAGGTCATAACCCTGCTCTTTTGCAGTCGGCACGTTTGCCAGCTGTCCGGGCAGACGGTTTTCGGAGAAGACCGCCAGCACGCGGATTTTATCCCCGTTCAGGTAGGGCACCATTTCACTGAGGTCACCGGAAACTGCCTGCACGTGGTTGCCCATCAGCGCCGTCACTGGTTCACCGCCGCCCTCAAACGCCACGTAACGCATTTTGTGCGGATCCACTTTCGCCTGCTGCGCCAGCAGGGCGGCTTTCATCCAGTCCTGACTGCCGATGGAGGCGCCTGCACCAATCACCACGCTGTTAGGGTCTTTTTCCATGGCGGTGAGCAAATCTTTCAGGGATTTCCACGGGGAATCTGCGCGCACGGCGATCATGCCGTAGTCGGTACCGACGGTGGCCAGCCAGCGCACGTCATCCACGCCGTAGCGGCCAAACTTGCCCTGGGAAAGGTTCAGCAGCGAGCCGCCGGAGAAGGCGACCACCGTGCCGGCTTCCGCCGGTCGTTGCGCGACGATCGCGTTATAGGCCACCGCGCCCACGCCACCTGGCATGTAGGTTACACGCATCGGTTTTTCAATGGCCTTCGTCTCCAGCAGGCTGACCCGAATCAGCTTGCAGGTGAGATCGAAACCGCCGCCCGGTTTGGCCGGGGCGATACATTCGGTGCGGGACGGGGCGTCCTGCGCCTGGACAACAGAGGCACTCAACATTAATACGCTTGCAGCAACCGTTGAAAGTAATTGTTTTTTCATCGTTTATCCTCACGCCGGCGATCCGGGGGTACGGGTACGGGTTTTTTTCTGATTATGTGAACCACCTTGTAGCGGTTCCGTTGCGTGATTGTTAAAACAATAACCTTTCATTTCCCTTTCAACGCGACACCAACTTTACAGGATGTGATATGCGTCTCTTACTGGCGGAAGATAATCGTGAGCTGGCTCACTGGCTGGAGAAAGCGCTGGTGCAGGAGGGCTTTGCCGTAGACTGCGTTTCTGACGGGCGCGCGGCCGATCATCTCCTGCAGGGGGAAAACTACGCGGTGGCGATACTGGACATCGGTATGCCCGGTTTTGACGGCCTGGAGGTGGTGCACCGTTTACGAAAACGCGGCCAGACCTTGCCGGTGCTGTTTCTCACCGCACGCAGCAACGTGGCGGATCGGGTGAAAGGCCTGAACGCCGGGGCGGATGATTATCTGCCAAAACCGTTTGAGCTGGAGGAGCTGGACGCCAGGCTTCGCGCCCTGCTGCGCCGAAGCGAGGGGCGAACCCAGGAACGCCAGCGTCTTGGGGAGCTGGAGTATGACGACGACGGTTTTTTCCTGCTGCGCGATGAGCCGCTCTCGCTCACCCCGCGTGAACTGTCACTGCTGAAGGTGCTAATGCATCGCCGCACCCGGCCCGTCTCCCGCCAGCAGTTGTTCGATCAGGTGTTTAGCCTGAATGACGACGTCAGCCCCGAGAGTCTCGATCTCTACATTCATCGCCTGCGCAAAAAACTGACTGGCAGCGGGGTGCGGATCACCACCCTGCGCGGGCTGGGCTATGTGCTGGAGTGCGGCGATGAAGTGGGTTAAACCTCAGTCGCTTTATCTGCAGCTGCTGCTTTTTCTCGGCCTGCCGCTGCTGTTGCTGTGGGGATTGTCGGCCTTTAACAGTTACGTCAGCGCCCTGCAGGCGGCGACCCAGGCGTACGACCGCACGCTGTTATCGTCGGCGCGTACCGTCTCTGAGCGGCTGGAGGTGCACAACGGCAAGCTGCTGGTCGATGTTCCCTGGGTGGTGCTCGACAGCTTCGAGCTGAACATGAACGATCGCCTCTATTACAAGGTGGTTGACCCGGAGGGGCGGGTGATCTCCGGCTATGACGATCTGCCGAACATGCCCCGCTCCACGTCGCGCACCACGCACTATCCCGCGCTGGCCTGGTTTTATCATACTGAGTATCGCGGCCAGGCGATCCGCGTGGCGAAGCTGCTCCAGCCAATTAACGAAGACAATGTTTCCGGTATGGCGGAGATCTATGTCGCCGAAACCTTGCAGTCGCGGCGCTATCTGGCCACTCAGCTCCTGTTTTCATCGCTTGTTTCGCAGGGGCTGCTGGTGCTGCTGACGCTGGTCTTAACCGCCTGGCTGCTGCGCCGCGTGCTGCGCCCGATGCGTCAGCTCTCCTCGCTGATGGTGCGCCGTGAGCCAGGGCTGCTGGCCCCGCTGCCGGAGCTGCTGCCCTGGTCGGAAACGCGGCTGCTGATCGTGGCCTTTAACCGCTATATCGACAGATTACGCGGCGTGCTTTCCCGCCAGGAGCGCTTTAACGCCGATGCTTCTCATCAGCTCAAAACGCCGCTGGCGGTGCTCAAAACCCAGGTTTCCGTTGCCCTGACGCGAAACGATCCGGCCCTGTGGCAGGAGAGTTTACGCGCCATGAACGTGACGCTGGACAACACCATCGACCTTACTGAACGGCTGTTGCAGTTCTCCACGGTGAAGCACAAAGAGCAGGGAGAGCGCCAGTTTGCCCCGGTGGATCTGGTTCAGGTGGTGCAGAACTGCTGCTTCTCCCGGCTGGCGCAGGCGCGCAGCAAGGGGATCGATTTAGGTTATGACGGCATTCAGCAATCCGTCATGATTGAAGGTGATGAGGTGCTGCTGGGCGAACTGTGCGCCAACCTGCTGGAGAATGCGATCAAATACACCCCGCAGCAGGGCATCGTCACCGTGTCTCTGCACACGGTTAACGACGCTGTTGAGCTGAGCGTGGAGGACAGCGGACCGGGAATTGCTGAAGATCAGATTTCCCAGGCCATGCTGCCGTTTCATCGGCTGGATAATGTAGGAGATGCCGCCGGGTCCGGGATTGGGCTGGCGCTGGCCAACGATATCGCCCGCCTGCACCGCAGCCATCTTCAATTGATGGCCAGTGAAAATCTGGGCGGTCTGTGCGTCAAAATGCGCTTTTTATTGATGACGTAAATGTTGATATTATCAAATCGTTACAAACTAATTGTCCGACGCACACGGAGTCCATTGATCCCATAGCCAGTCAGGTTAAAATCTCGCGGTTTTGGATATCTGTGAACAAATTGTGCGGGATCACGACAATGAAAAAAGTGGCATTAATGGGCTTAGGCCTGATGTGTGTATCGGCAGCGGCCAACGCTATTTCCTTCAACGGCTCGGCGGGCGAGGACTATACCCACCTGGGCTTTGGTCTTGGCACGGATAGCGCAGGCCTGGCGATGACCGGCGGCTGGACGCATAACGACGACGATGGCGATGCGGCAAGCCTGGGCCTCGGTTTTAACGTTCCGCTTGGTCCATTCCTGGCGACCGTCGGCGGTAAAGGCATCTATACCAACCCGAACGACGGTGACGAAGGTTACGCGGCGGCAGTGGGCGGCGGTCTGCAGTGGAAAATTGGCGACAGCTTCGGCCTGTTCGGCGAGTATTACTACTCTCCGGACTCCCTCTCCAGCGGTATCGACAGCTATAAAGAAGCTAACGCGGGTGCGCGCTGGACCATCATGCGTCCGATTACCATTGAAGCGGGCTATCGTTATCTGAACCTGGCGGGCAAAGACGGCAACCGCGACAACGCGCTGGCTGACGGCCCGTACGTGGGCGTCAGCGCAGGCTTCTAACCCCTCCGGCGCGGCGTCCGTCGCGCCAGTTTCTCTCCTCTCCGTGCCTGTGATTGCGCTATAGTGTTTTCACCATATAAGCGGGAGAACACAATGATTAACGTGGAGATGTTATCCACCGGCGACGAAGTGCTGCATGGACAGATTATTGATACCAATGCTGCCTGGCTTGCCGATCTTTTCTTTGAGCAAGGATTACCGTTAACGCGCCGCAATACCGTAGGCGACAGTCTTGAGTCGCTGGTGACTGTTCTGCGCGAGCGTAGCGAACACTGCGACGTGCTGATTGTGAACGGTGGGCTCGGCCCCACCGGCGACGATCTCAGCGCGCTGGCTGCCGCGACCGCCAAAGGCGAAGGGCTGGTGTTGCATGAGGCGTGGCTGACCCACATGGAGCGTTTCTTCTCCGAACGTGGCCGCGTGATGGCCCCCAGCAACCGCAAACAGGCTGAAATCCCGGCCAGCGCCGAACTGGTCGATAACCCGGTGGGTACCGCCTGCGGTTTCGCCGTTCAACTGAACCGCTGCCTGATGTTCTTCACGCCGGGTGTCCCGTCTGAATTTAAAGTGATGGTCGAACAGCAGATCCTGCCGCGCCTTCGTCAACGTTTTACCCTGCCTGAACCGCCAGTCTGCCTGCGCCTGACCACCTTTGGCCGCTCGGAAAGCGATCTGGCGCAGAGCCTCGATCACCTGCCGCTGCCACCGGGGGTATCCATGGGCTATCGCTCTTCCATGCCGATCATTGAACTCAAGCTGACCGGGCCTGCGACGCAGAAAGCGGCGATGCTGGCGCTCTGGCCGGAAGTGCAGCGCGTGGCGGGCGAAAGTCTTATTTTCGAGGGTACGGAAGGGCTACCAGCGCAGATTGCGAAGCATCTGCAGTCGCGCCAGCTGAGCGTTACCCTGAGCGAGCAGTTTACCGGTGGCCTGCTGGCGTTGCAGTTAAACCGGGCCAGTGCCCCACTGCTGGCCAGCGAAGTGGTGCCCTTCCAGCAGGAGACGCTGGCGCAGACGGCACGCTGGGCGTCAGAACGCCGGGTGAAACATTTTGCCGGTCTGGCGCTGTTTGTCGGGGGACTGGATGAAGAGTATCTCAATTTTGCGCTCGCCACGCCGGAAGGGACCCATGCCTTAAGAGTCAAAATGGGTATCAGCCGCCACAGCCTGGCGGTGCGTCAGGAGGTCTGCGCCATGATGGCGCTGAACATGCTGCGTCGCTGGCTGGCAGGTAAGGAGGTGGCCAGCGAGCACGGCTGGATCAACGTGGTGGAATCGCTGTTCGTTGAGTAACCGGTTTGCCGGGGCGGCGGCCCCGGCGATAGCTAACCCAACGCCTTCGCCAGCAGCGTGATGGGATGTTCGCAGCGCTTGCTGGTGGACATCTCTATCTGCCACTTGCAGGTTTCGCAGTCGGTCACCACGATATCGGCGCCGCTCTCCTCAATCTGGCGGAACAGCGGCGCGCCAATCGCCTGTGATGTTTCGTAATTTTCACGCTTAAAGCCGTACGTCCCCGCAATGCCGCAGCAGCGCGAATCCAGCACCGTCAGCGCCAGCCCCGGAATTAACCGCAACAGTTCCAGCGTGTAGAGCGACCAGCCCATTTTTTCCATATGGCAGGGCGTATGGTAGACCACTTTCAGGGGTAAGTTTTTCAGCGGTAACGTCTGCCCGCTGTCCAGCTTGCGCCACAGGAAACGCGTCGCCAGCTCAATCTTTTCGCGCAGGCCGGTATTGTCCACCTCCAGCAGGTGCGGATACTCATCGCGCAGCGTGAAGGTGCAGGTCGAGGAGGTGGCCAGCACCGGAATGCCTTTATCGATGATGGCCTCGCGCAGCGACGAGACGTTGCTTCTGGCCTGTTTGCGCGCTTTATCGGTAAACCCGTTGGCGATCAGCGGCACACCGCAGCACTTCTCCTTGCTCAGCAACTGCACGCCTGTACCCATGGCGTTCAGCACTTTCAGCAGATCTTTGCCCAACTGCGGGTGGTTGTAATTCACGTAGCAGCCATGGAAGAACGCCACCTGGTCGGCATATTGTGCCTGGTCTGCCGCTACGGATTTGTACCAGCGGCGGAAGGTGCCGTGGGAATATTTAGGCAGGCTGCGGTGATGGTCGATCTTCAGCGTGGCATCCAGCAGCTGGCGCACCGGTTTCAGCGAGGTCGCGGCGTTCACCAGCGGGGCAAACGGCGTGGAGACGCTGCCCATCAGGTCGGTATGGCTGAGAATGGCATCGCGCAGCGACGGTTTTTGCGTGCTATAGCGTGCCCGGGCGCGCTGAATAATGTCGCCGATTTTCACATCCGACGGGCAGGCGACTTCACAGCGTTTGCAGTTGATGCAGTATTTCAGCGCGTCATCGTACAGCGCGCCATCCTTCAGACGCAGGCGCTCGCCGTCCGGTCCGGCCTGTTTCGGCCCGGGATAGCGCGGGTTAACGCCGCTGACCGGGCAGACGGTGGTGCAGACCGTGCATTTGATGCAGCTTTCAAAGCGGGTGTCGTTCATTGTTCAGCCTCCGTGCGCTGGCAAATCTGCTCTGCCACATAGAGCGCCGTTATGGCGCAGACGCCGCCGCCGCAGCCCTGGGCGATAGGATCGTATCCGCCCAAAAGCGAACCGATGGCGTAGAGATTTGGAACTGGCTTTCCGGAAAGTTGCGGATGCAGCTGGTTATCCACAATCACGCCGAACTGCTGCCAGGGCTGCGGGGAAAAGAAATCGCTCTGATACCAGTCCGCGCGGGAGGCACTCTGGCGGACATCCAGCCCCATAATCGCCTCGCGAATGCCCTCCCGGCTGCTCAGCAGACCGTTGCTGAAGAAACTGCCGCTTGCCAGCACCGCGTAACGCGTACGAAGCGGAATGTCGTCGTGGTTGCGGGTCCAGATTTCGCTCACCGTGCCGTCTGTCAGGGTGATTTTTTTCACCTCATCCCCCGCCATCCACACGCCACCCTGGGCCACAAACTGGCGCTGAAGCTGGGTATGCAGGCGAATGCCGGGCACGGAAGGGGGAAGCGTCGGCAGCAGGCCGAGCGAGCAGGGCAGGCGATCGGAGAGCCAGCACCACAGCCGGTTATCACCTAAGCCAAAGCAGGCGGGCATAAAGAGCGCATCGCATCCCTCTGCAAGCGGTTTGAGCGCCTCATACAGCAGCGGCCATTTCTCTTCGTTATCGAGCAAACGGGCAATATTCACCGCGCGGAACTCGCTGGGATTGTCGCGCAGGAGATCCAGCTCAGGAAGGTCAATCTCTGCCGTTTCAGCGTTGACCCCCTGGCGACTGAGCGAGGCCGCCGCCAGATGGGGCTGAAAATCCAGAAAACCGCTAATACCCACCACCCGCACGCGCGTGGCCTTGAACGGGGCAACGGGGACCTCTTCCGGGCTGAGCCAGGCGGCGCGCAGCGTACCGAGCGGGGTCACCCGCTGGTGATTGTGCTGCGCGCTGCCCTGCATCCGGGCGCCGCACTCAGCCAGCAGCGCTTCGGTCTCCAGGGCGAAGCGGTCAATGTGCTGCGCGCCGATCAGGTGATAAGGATGCTCTGCCGGCAGTTTGTCACGGTACGTTTCGTCCAGCAGATCCAGCGAGCCCGACGAGAAGTGCAGGGCGCTCTGGCCCCGGGTGATAATGGCGCAGCGCAGTCCCTGCTTCGTGAGTTTGATGCCACAGAGCAGACCCGCCAGCCCGCCGCCGACGATCACCGTATCAAATTTCATCGCGTTGCTCCTTCTCCAGACCGCAAAGCCCCTGGTACACCCAGCGGGTAAATTCGCTTTCACGCAGGGCATCGCCCCAGGCGACAGGCTGAATGCCTTTCCAGCGCTCGTTTAAAAAATCGCTGAGCTGATCGAGCGACTGGGTGGCGGTGGTGGTATGAAAACGCTGCAACAGCCCGGCGGCACGGCAGGCACACAGCTCCCCCTGACAGGTGCCCATCCCGACGCGGGTGCGGCGGCGGAGATCGAGCAGGCTATTCACCGTCAGATTCTCCACCGCGTATTGCACTTCCCCGGCGGTAACGGCCTCGCACTCGCATACCAGACTGCGGCTCAGCCGTCCTTCGCCCAGCCACAACGGCGTTCTGTCGCCATGGCGATAGACAGCCGAACCGCGCAGGGGGGCGGGTAGGGAGAGAATTTTTTGCACTGTTTTCTCGGTAGACTGGCGCGAGCCGGGCAGGGGCTGTTCCGCGGTTACGCACGGTTCGCTATTGCCCAGCTTGCGGCAGACGGCATCCGTCGCCCATTCGGCCATCAGACGGTAGGTCATCAATTTACCCCCGGTGATAGTGATGAAGCCGTCCAGCCCGTCGCGCGCGGCGTGGTCAAGCAGCACAATGCCGCGGCTGACGTTGCGTCCGCTCGGATCGTCATCGCTGGCAACAAGCGGACGCACACCTGCGTAGGCGCGCAGGATACGGGTCTGGGCCATCACCGGCGCCAGTTTTTCTCCTTCGCGCAGCAGGATATCGACCTCTTCTGCGGTGACCCGATTGAAATCAATCTCGCTGTAGTCCACGTGGGTGGAGGTGGTCCCGATTAACGAAATGGTATCGCCGGGTACAAGGATGTCTGCGTCAGACGGTTTGCGGCAGCGGTTGATGACATGGTTATTAATGCGGTGATCGAGGATCAGCAGCGAGCCTTTGGCCGGAAACATGCGCACAGAGAGATCGGCGTATTCCGCGATGCGCTGCCCCCAGATCCCCGCCGCGTTGACCACCACGGCGGCATAGAGCTCGTGGTGTTCGTTGTAGCGCGTATCCAGGACCCGCACACCTACGATGCGATGCCCCTCACGGATAAGCCCGGTGACCTGATGGCCGGTCAGGATCTGCGCGCTATGCTCGCGGGCGTCCAGCATGTTGGCCGCCGTCAGGCGAAACGGATCCACGGTGCCGTCCGGAACTTTCACCGCCCCGGTCAATGCCGGATTAACCGAAGGTTCGATGCGGCGTGCTAGGGCCGGGTCAATGGCTTGCGCCTGAATGCCTGCGGCCTGGCAGGCGGTAATGAAGGTTGACTGAAAGGCGAGATCGTCTTCGGGAAGCGTAATAAACAGACCGTCGGTGGGCTCAATGCAGTGACGGGCAATGCGCCGGAGGATCTGGTTTTCGGCGATACATTCGCGGGCCGATTCGCCGTCGGTGACGGCGTAGCGGGCGCCGCTGTGCAGCAGACCATGATTGCGTCCGGTTGCGCCTGTTGCAATATCATGGCGCTCCAGAAGCGTGACGCTCAGCCCCCTGAGCGCGCAGTCGCGGGCGATGCCTGCGCCGGTCGCGCCCCCGCCAATGATAATCACATCGCTATAGCGTGGATCGTGAATTGTCATTGCCATCCCTCAGTGTTCGTTTTGTCTCATTTAGCCACATAAAAACTGTGGTTTGTTTGATATCGAACACAAACGAGCGAAATTCGAAAGTGAAACGTGATTTCATACGCTTTTTTGCGCATTCTGTCATATTTCTGTAACAATCTGTGCGTTGATTCACAGTAACAATCACCGTTATTTCTTAACATCCCCGCCTCTCTAGCCGGGCGCGTGATGTCCGGTCACTTTTTGAAAGGCCACGGAGGCTGTTATGCTCAGTATCTTTAAACCTGCGCCACATCGGGCGCGACTGCCAGAGGCAGAGATAGACCCTCTCTACCGCCGTCTGCGTTGGCAAATCTTCATGGGGATTTTCTTTGGCTATGCGGCGTACTATCTGGTACGTAAAAACTTCGCACTCGCCATGCCCTACCTGGTGGAACAGGGCTTCTCACGCGGCGATCTTGGTTTCGCGCTGTCGGGGATCTCTATCGCCTACGGTTTTTCGAAATTCATTATGGGGTCAGTGTCGGATCGCTCGAATCCGCGCGTGTTCCTGCCCGCTGGCCTGATCCTGGCGGCAGCGGTCATGCTGTTTATGGGCTTTGTGCCGTGGGCGACCTCCAGCATCGCCATTATGTTTGTGCTGCTGTTCCTCTGCGGCTGGTTCCAGGGGATGGGGTGGCCACCGTGCGGGCGCACCATGGTGCACTGGTGGTCGCAGAAAGAGCGCGGCGGTATCGTGTCGGTCTGGAACTGCGCCCATAACGTCGGGGGCGGGCTTCCACCGCTGCTGTTCCTGCTGGGGATGGCCTGGTTCAACGACTGGCACGCCGCGCTCTATATGCCAGCCTTTGGGGCAATCCTGGTAGCGATTATCGCCTTTGCGCTGATGCGCGACACGCCGCAGTCCTGCGGTTTGCCGCCGATTGAAGAGTATAAAAACGACTATCCGGATGATTACAGCGAGAAGCACGAAGAAGAGCTGACGGCAAAGCAGATATTCATGAAGTACGTCTTGCCGAACAAACTGCTGTGGTACATCGCGGTAGCGAACGTGTTTGTTTACCTGCTGCGTTACGGCATCCTCGACTGGTCGCCGACCTACCTGAAAGAGGTGAAGCATTTTGCGCTGGATAAATCCTCCTGGGCCTACTTCCTGTACGAGTACGCCGGGATCCCGGGGACGCTGATTTGCGGCTGGATGTCGGACAAAGTGTTTAAGGGCAACCGTGGCGCGACGGGCGTCTTCTTTATGACCCTCGTGACCATTGCCACCGTCGTCTACTGGCTCAACCCGCCGGGTAACCCGGGCGTGGACATGGCCTGTATGATCGTCATCGGCTTCCTGATTTATGGCCCTGTTATGCTGATTGGTCTGCATGCCCTGGAACTGGCACCGAAAAAAGCGGCAGGCACGGCGGCAGGCTTTACCGGTCTGTTCGGCTACCTGGGCGGTTCGGTCGCGGCGAGCGCCATCGTAGGCTATACCGTTGACTTCTTCGGCTGGGACGGCGGCTTTATGGTGATGATCGGCGGCAGCGTGCTGGCGGTATTGCTGCTGATTGTTGTGATGATCGGTGAAAAACGTCACCACGCGGACGTGCTGGCGCGTCGTCAATAAGGAGCACTGCCATGAAATTCACGCAAATAGCGGCCGGTCTGTTGCTGGCGGGCCTGATGACCGGATCCGCCCTGGCGGCGGATAAAATCGTTATTGCCCATCGCGGCGCAAGCGGCTATCTGCCGGAGCATACGCTGCCGGCGAAAGCGATGGCCTATGCGCAGGGGGCCGATTATCTGGAGCAGGATCTGGTAATGACAAAGGACGACCAGCTGGTCGTCCTGCATGACCACTATCTTGACCGGGTGACCGATGTGGCGGAACGTTTCCCGGACCGCGCCCGTAAAGATGGCCGTTTTTACGCCATCGACTTCACCCTGGATGAAATCCGCTCTTTGAAGTTTACCGAGGGCTTCGAGATTGAAAACGGCAAGAAGGTGCAGGTTTATCCGGGACGTTTCCCGATGGGCAAATCTGAGTTCCGCATCCATACCTTCCAGGAAGAGATTGAGTTTGTTCAGGGGCTGAACCACTCGACGGGCAAAAATATCGGTATCTATCCGGAAATTAAAGCCCCGTGGTTCCATCACCAGGAAGGGAAGGATATCGCCGCGAAAACGCTGGAGGTGCTGAAGCAGTACGGCTACACCAGCAAGAAGGACAAAGTCTGGCTCCAGTGTTTTGACGCCGCGGAACTGAAGCGCATCAAAACCGAGCTGGAGCCAAAGATGGGGATGGATCTCAATCTGGTTCAGCTGATCGCTTATACCGACTGGAATGAAACCCAGGAGAAGCAGGCTGACGGCAAGTGGGTAAACTACAACTACGACTGGATGTTTAAGCCGGGTGCGATGAAGCAGATCGCGCAGTACGCCGACGGGATCGGACCCGATTACCACATGCTGGTGGCGGAAGGTTCAACCCCGGGCCACGTGAAGCTGACGGCGATGGTGAAAGAGGCGCATGCCAGCAAGATGCGGGTGCATCCGTATACGGTGCGTGCTGACCAGTTGCCGCCGTACGCCACAGACGTGAATCAGCTTTACGAGGTGTTATATAAGCAGGCGGACGTGGATGGGTTGTTTACGGACTTCCCGGATAAAGCGGTGAGCTTTTTGAAGGATAAAGACTGAAATTGCCGGGTGGCGGCTGCGCCTTACCCGGCCTATGGACTGCGGTTTTGTAGGCCGGGTAAGCGAAGCGCCACCCGGCACAATCACATCTCGATCTCTATATCCCCTTTCGCCCGGCAGCAGCAGGGCAAAATTTCACCGTCGTTGATGAAGGCCAGTGGTTCGGTTATCCAGTCAACCTGACCGGTCACCAGACGACAGCGGCAGGAGCCGCAATAGCCTTCGCGGCACTGGTATTCAACGGCAATCTGGTGGGATTCCAGCGCAATAAGCAGGGAGGGGTGCTCTTCCTGGCACAGAAGCTCTGTGCCAGAAAGACGAAGCGTTACGCGGCTCATCAGAGCTGGAAGTCGCTCAAATCGTCGGTGTTGACTTCGGAGTCAATCTGACCGACCAGGTAGGAGCTCACTTCCACCTCCTGCGGCGCCACCTGCACGTTGTCAGAGACCAGCCAGGTGTTGATCCACGGGATCGGGTTGGAGCGGGTCTGGAACGGCAGATCCAGGCCGACCGCCTGCATGCGGATGTTGGTGATATACTCGACGTACTGGCAGAGAATATCTTTGTTCAGGCCGATCATGGAGCCGCCCTGGAACAGATACTCCGCCCACTCTTTCTCCTGCTGTGCCGCCTGGACAAACAGGTCATAGCTCTCCTGCTTGCACTCTTCCGCAATCTCGGCCATCTCCGGATCGTCCACGCCGCTGCGCAGCAGGTTCAGCATATGCTGGGTACCGGTCAGGTGCAGGGCTTCATCGCGGGCGATGAGGCGAATGATTTTGGCGTTGCCTTCCATCAGCTCGCGTTCCGCAAAGGCGAAGGAGCAGGCGAAGCTGACGTAGAAGCGGATCGCTTCCAGCGCGTTCACGCTCATCAGGCACAGGTAGAGCTTCTTCTTCAGCTCGCGCAGGCTCACGGTGACGGTTTTGCCGTTTACGGTGTGGGTGCCTTCACCCAGCAGGTGCCAGTAGCTGGTCAGCTCGATCAGATCGTCGTAGAAGTGGGAGATGCCTTCCGCACGCTTCAGGATCTGTTCGTTGGTGACGATATCATCGAAGACAATCGCCGGATCGTTGATGATGTTACGGATGATGTGGGTATAGGAGCGGGAGTGGATCGTCTCGGAGAACGCCCACGTCTCGACCCAGGTCTCCAGCTCCGGAATGGAGATCAGCGGCAGCAGCGCCACGTTCGGGCTGCGCCCCTGGATGGAGTCCAGCAGCGTCTGATACTTCAGGTTGCTGAGGAAAATGTGCTTTTCGTGTTCCGGCAGCGCCTGGAAATCGATGCGGTCGCGTGAAACATCAACTTCTTCCGGACGCCAGAAGAAAGAGAGTTGCTTTTCAATCAGCTTTTCGAAGATGTCATATTTTTGCTGATCGTAGCGCGCCACGTTGACCGGCTGGCCGAAGAACATCGGCTCTTTGAGCTGGTCGTTTTTCGTCTGTGAAAAGGTGGTGTATGCCATGAGTGTGTCCTGTGAGAGATTTTGTAGATCGGGCAAACAAAATCGTAGGCCGGGTAAGCGTAGCGCCACCCGGCATATACATTAAATCTTACATGCGCCGCTTTCGCAGCCATCATCCTGAATAGAGGGTGCCAGATCGTCCTGCGCATCTTCCGCACCGTCGCGGGTGTTTTGATAGTACAGGGTCTTCACGCCAAATTTGTAGGCGGTAAGCAGGTCTTTCAGCAGCTGCTGCATCGGCACTTTCCCGGACGGGAAGCGTGACGGATCGTAGTTGGTGTTGGCAGAGATTGACTGGTCGATAAATTTCTGCATAATCCCCACCAGTTGCAGGTAGCCGTCGTTATTTGGCATCTCCCACAGCAGCTCGTAGTTGTTTTTCAGCAGCTCATAATCCGGTACCACCTGGCGCAGGATCCCATCTTTCGACGCTTTGATGCTGACATGACCGCGCGGCGGCTCAATACCGTTGGTGGCGTTAGAGATCTGCGAGGAGGTCTCGGACGGCATCAGGGCAGAGAGCGTGGAGTTACGCAGGCCGTGGGTCTTGATGGATTCGCGCAGTGCTTCCCAGTCAAGATGCAGCGGCTCGTTGGCGATCGCATCCAGGTCTTTCTTATAGGTATCGATCGGCAAAATGCCTTTGGAATAGGTGGTTTCATTGAACCACGGGCAGGCGCCTTGCTCTTTCGCCAGCTCGTTCGAGGCTTTCAGCAGGTAGTACTGAATGGCTTCGAAGGTCTGGTGCGTCAGGTTGTTAGCGCTGCCGTCGGAGTAGCGTTTGCCGTTTTTCGCCAGCCAGTAAGCATAGTTAATGACGCCAATACCCAGGGTACGACGACCCATCGCACCACGTTTTGCCGCCGGGATTGGGTAATCCTGGTAATCCAGCAGCGCATCCAGGGCGCGAACCGCCAGCACCGCCAGCTCTTCCAGTTCGTCCAGGCTGTTGATGGCGCCCAGGTTGAACGCGGAGAGCGTGCACAGGGCGATTTCGCCGTTTTCGTCGTTCACATCTTCCAGCGGTTTGGTCGGCAGGGCGATCTCCAGACACAGGTTGGACTGGCGCACTGGCGCAACGACCGGATCGAACGGGCTGTGGGTGTTGCAGTGATCGACGTTCTGAATGTAGATACGGCCGGTAGAGGCACGCTCCTGCATCATCAGCGAGAACAGTTCTACCGCTTTCACACGCTGTTTACGGATGCTGTCGTCTTTTTCATATTTGCTGTACAGACGCTCGAACTCATCCTGATCGGCAAAGAAGGCATCATACAGGCCCGGGACGTCGGACGGGCTGAAGAGAGTAATATCTTCACCTTTCAGCAGACGGGTATACATCAGCTTGTTGATCTGTACGCCGTAGTCCATGTGACGCACGCGGTTGCCTTCCACGCCACGGTTGTTTTTCAGCACCAGCAGGCTTTCTACTTCCAGGTGCCACATTGGATAGAAGAGGGTAGCTGCACCGCCACGCACGCCGCCCTGAGAGCAGGATTTCACCGCGGTCTGGAAGTGTTTGTAGAACGGGATACAGCCGGTGTGGAACGCTTCACCGCCACGAATTGGGCTGCCCAGGGCACGAATGCGACCGGCGTTGATGCCAATACCGGCACGCTGGGAAACGTATTTCACAATGGCGCTGGAGGTCGCGTTGATGGAATCCAGGCTGTCGCCGCACTCGATCAGCACGCAGGAGCTGAACTGGCGGGTTGGGGTGCGAACGCCGGACATGATTGGCGTTGGCAGAGAAATTTTAAAGGTGGAAACTGCATCGTAGAAACGCTTCACGTATTCCAGACGGGTTTCACGCGGGTAGTTCGAGAACAGGCAGGCCGCCACCAGAATGTAGAGGAACTGAGCGCTTTCGTAGATCTCGCCGGTCACGCGGTTCTGGACCAGGTATTTCCCTTCCAGCTGTTTCACCGCGGCGTAGGAGAAGTTCATATCACGCCAGTGATCGATGAACCCGTCCATCTGCTTGAACTCTTCTTCCGTGTAGTCTTCCAGCAGATGCGTGTCGTACTTGCCAAGCTCGACCATCTTCACCACATGATCGAACAGCGCTGGCGGCTCAAACTGACCGTAGGCTTTTTTACGCAGGTGGAAAATCGCCAGACGGGCAGCGAGGTACTGATAATCCGGCGCGTCGCGGGAGATGAGATCCGCCGCGGCTTTGATAATGGTTTCGTGGATATCAGACGTTTTGATGCCGTCATAGAACTGGATATGGGAGCGCAGTTCAACCTGGGAGATCGATACGTTATTCAGCCCTTCTGCTGCCCAGTCGAGAACTCGATGGATTTTGTCCAGATTGATACGCTCGGTGGTACCGTCGCGCTTTGTCACCAGCAGACTCTGATTCATGTGGGTTTTTACCTGTCCGTGAAAATGAAAATATCCCCCGCTTATCCACAGCCTTCTGTGGATAAATACTACATATAGGGGTTTTACAATAAGGATAACGCAAGATGGTGAGTATTCTAGTAAGGATTCTTTTGAGTACAAGAGTTGATTTTGAGGTTAAATTGAGGTTGTTAAAGCGTAAAAAAGCGTAAGTCCTCGTACCGTAAGGCCTGGACGACATGTCAATATTCCAGAAAAAAAAATGAAAATTTGATCGACTGCTGATTTCTTCAACGGGCTGTCAAAAATGCGCAACAAACTGCTGCGCATTCGTCAGAAAAAGAGTAATTACTCTTGCTCTTTTTTGGCGGTGGTATGGAGCATGTAGTTAACGTCCACGCCTGGCGCCAGTTTGAATTTGTCGGTCAGGGGATTGTAGTGCAGGCCGGTCATATGCTGTTCTTTAAGCCAGGTGTTGTCGACCCAGCTCAGTAATTCTGCTGGCTTGATGAATTTTTTCACGTCGTGCGTGCCTTTTGGCACCATCCGCAGCACGTACTCTGCGCCAACCACCGCCATCAGCCAGGCCTTGCCGTTGCGGTTGATGGTGGAGAAAAAGACCTGACCGCCCGGCTTCACCAGCGCGGCACAGGCTTTCACCACCGATTGCGGGTCGGGAACATGCTCCAGCATCTCCATGCAGGTGACGACGTCGTACTGGTGGGCGTGCTCCGCCGCATGGGCTTCAACCGTTTCCTGCACGTACTCCACCTGGATACCGCTCTCCAGCGCGTGCAGGCGCGCTACCTGCAGCGGCTCGAAGCCCATATCCAGCCCGGTCACCGTGGCGCCTTCGCGCGCCATGCTCTCGGCCAGGATGCCGCCGCCGCATCCCACATCAAGCACTTTTTTACCGAACAGGCCGCCGGAACGCTCCGCGATATAGCCCAGGCGCAGAGGGTTAATGCGGTGCAGCGGTTTGAACTCACCTTCAAGATCCCACCAGCGCGAGGCCACGGCTTCAAATTTGGCGATCTCTTCGTGGTCGACGTTGTCAGCCATCGGGGATTTTTCCGCATTCATGGACGCTTTTACTCCGTAATTTAAAGACGAGGAAGTATATCAGGATAACAAAGCAAATTAGTTTAAACCTAAGCGGGTGTGTTATAATTTCCGACCTTTGAATCCGGGATACAGTAGAGGGATAGCGGTTAGATGAGCGACCTTGCGAGAGAAATTACACCGGTTAACATCGAGGAAGAGCTGAAGAGCTCCTATCTGGATTATGCGATGTCGGTCATTGTTGGCCGTGCGCTGCCGGATGTCCGCGATGGACTTAAGCCGGTACACCGTCGCGTACTATACGCCATGAACGTATTGGGCAATGACTGGAATAAAGCGTACAAAAAATCTGCCCGTGTCGTTGGTGACGTAATCGGTAAATACCATCCTCATGGTGATTCCGCGGTGTACGACACTATCGTCCGTATGGCGCAGCCGTTCTCGCTGCGTTACATGCTGGTTGATGGTCAGGGTAACTTCGGTTCTATCGACGGCGACTCCGCTGCGGCAATGCGTTATACGGAAATCCGCCTGGCGAAGATTGCCCATGAGCTGATGGCCGATCTGGAAAAAGAGACGGTAGATTTTGTCGACAACTATGACGGCACGGAAAAAATTCCTGACGTTATGCCGACGAAGATCCCTAACCTGCTGGTAAACGGTTCGTCCGGTATCGCCGTAGGTATGGCGACCAACATTCCGCCGCACAACATCACCGAAGTGATTAACGGCTGCCTGGCCTATATCGAGGATGAAGAGATCAGCATTGAAGGGCTGATGGAACACATCCCGGGCCCGGACTTCCCGACCGCCGCCATCATTAATGGCCGTCGCGGTATCGAGGAGGCCTACCGTACCGGTCGCGGCAAGATCTATATTCGTGCCCGCGCCGAAGTCGAAGCGGATGCCAAATCTGGCCGTGAGACCATTATCGTCCACGAAATTCCGTATCAGGTGAACAAAGCGCGCCTGATCGAGAAGATTGCCGAGCTGGTTAAAGAGAAACGTATTGAAGGTATCAGCGCGCTGCGTGATGAGTCTGACAAAGACGGCATGCGTATCGTGATTGAAATCAAACGTGACGCGGTAGGGGAAGTTGTGCTTAACAACCTCTATTCCCTGACTCAGCTTCAGGTCTCCTTCGGTATTAACATGGTGGCACTGCACCATGGTCAGCCGAAGATCATGAACCTGAAAGACATTCTGAGCGCGTTCGTGCGTCACCGCCGTGAAGTGGTGACCCGTCGGACTATTTTCGAACTGCGTAAAGCCCGCGATCGTGCGCACATCCTTGAAGCGCTGGCGGTGGCCCTGGCAAACATCGATCCGATCATCGAGCTGATCCGTCGTGCGCCAACGCCTGCCGAAGCGAAAGCGGGCCTGATCGCCAAGCCGTGGGATCTGGGCAACGTCTCTGCGATGCTCGAACGTGCCGGCGACGATGCCGCGCGTCCTGAATGGCTGGAGCCGCAGTACGGTATTCGCGAGGGCAAATACTGGCTGACCGAACAGCAGGCCCAGGCGATTCTGGATCTGCGTCTGCAGAAACTGACCGGCCTTGAGCATGAAAAACTGCTCGACGAGTACAAAGAGCTGCTGGAGCAGATCGCTGAGCTGCTGCACATTCTGGGCAGCGCCGATCGTCTGATGGAAGTGATCCGCGAGGAGCTGGAGCTGATCCGGGATCAGTTCGGCGACGAGCGTCGCACGGAAATCACGGCCAACTCCGCGGATATCAACATCGAAGACCTGATCAACCAGGAAGACGTTGTGGTTACCCTGTCTCACCAGGGCTACGTGAAGTACCAGCCGTTAACCGACTATGAAGCACAGCGTCGTGGCGGTAAGGGCAAATCAGCGGCACGTATTAAAGAAGAAGACTTTATCGACCGCCTGCTGGTGGCCAACACCCATGACACCATCCTCTGCTTCTCCAGCCGGGGCCGTCTGTACTGGATGAAGGTTTATCAACTGCCGGAAGCGAGCCGTGGCGCCCGTGGACGTCCAATCGTCAACCTGCTGCCGCTGGAACAAAACGAACGTATTACGGCGATCCTGCCGGTTCGCGAGTACGCTGAAGGGGTGAACGTCTTTATGGCGACCGCCAGCGGTACGGTGAAGAAAACCGCCCTGACCGAGTTCAGCCGCCCACGTTCTGCCGGCATTATCGCCGTCAACCTGAACGAAGGCGATGAACTGATTGGCGTGGATCTGACCTCCGGCTCCGATGAAGTGATGCTCTTCTCTGCCGCCGGTAAAGTGGTGCGCTTCAAAGAGAACGCGGTGCGCGCCATGGGCCGTACGGCGACCGGTGTCCGCGGGATCAAACTGGCGGGCGAAGACAGCGTGGTCTCCCTGATTGTTCCACGTGGCGAAGGCGCAATCCTCACCGTCACCCAGAATGGTTACGGTAAGCGTACTGCCCAGGATGAATATCCAACCAAGTCCCGTGGCACGCAGGGCGTTATCTCGATTAAAGTCACCGAGCGCAACGGTTCCGTTGTGGGCGCGGTACAGGTCGATGATGCCGACCAGATCATGATGATTACCGATGCCGGTACGCTGGTGCGTACCCGTGTGTCGGAAATCAGCGTGGTCGGGCGTAACACCCAGGGTGTGATCCTCATCCGTACTGCGGAAGATGAAAACGTGGTGGGTCTGCAGCGTGTTGCTGAGCCAGTGGATGACGAAGAGCTCGATTCAATCGACGGTAGCGTGGCAGAAGGTGACGATGAAATCGCGCCGGAAGCGGAAATCGACGATGATGCGGCAGATGATGCCGAAGAGTAATCTCTTCTGACGACAAAGGGCCGGTTTCCGGCCCTTTTCTTTTGTCGCGGCGCTGAATTGCAGACAACCGAACGTTGCGACGGCGGCGATTTACCGCTACCTTAACCCATTCCTTGTCAACCTGACGGCGGAGCCGCGCCCCCTTGAAATACCTCGTCTCCTTTCGAACCACGCTGAAAGTTTCTCGCTATCTTTTTCGGGCGCTGGCGCTCCTGATTTGGGTGCTTATCGCGCTATTTTCGGTGTTTTACATCGTCAATGCGCTGCACCAGAAGGAGGCGGAGATCCGTCAGGAGTTTAACCTCAGCTTCGATCAGTCCCAGCGCTATATTCAGCGCACCGCGGATGTCATGAAGGAGCTCAAGTATATCGCCGAGAATCGTCTGACGGCGGAGAATGGCGTTCTGGCTATCCGCGGGCGCGACAGTAAGGCGGACGTTCCCAACTTTGAGCCGCTTTTCCCCGACTCTGACTGCTCGGCGATGGGCTCCGCATGGCGGGGATCGCTGGAGTCACTGGCCTGGTTTATGCGCTACTGGCGCGATAACTTCTCGGCAGCCTATGACCTGAACCGCGTCTTCCTGATTGGCAGCGAAAATCTCTGTATGGCCGATTTTGGCCTGCGCGATGTGCCGGTGGATCGTGACAGCGCGCTGAAAAGCCTGCACGAGCGGATCATCAAGTACCGTAACGCGCCGCAGGATGAACGCGGTAATAATCTGTTCTGGATAAGCCAGGGGCCGCGTTCAGGGGTAGGGTACTTCTATGCCCTGACGCCGGTCTATCTGGGCAACCGTCTGCAGGCGATGCTCGGTATCGAGCAGACTATCCGCATGGAGAACTTTTTCACCCCGGGTAATCTGCCGATGGGCGTCACCATTCTTGATGAAAATGGTCACTCTCTTATTTCGCTGGCCGGGCCGGAATCGCGGCTGAAGATTGATCCTCGCTGGATGCAGGAGCGCTCATGGTTTGGTTACAGCGCCGGTTTTCGTGACCTGGTGTTGAAAAAAAGCCTGCCGCCTTCGTCGCTGAGCATTGTTTACTCCGTACCGGTGGATATGGTGCTGGAGCGTATTCGGATGCTGATCCTCAACTCGGTACTGCTGAACGTGCTGGTGGGGATTGCGCTATTTACCCTCGCGCGGATGTACGAGCGTAAAATCTTTATTCCGGCGGAGATCGATGCCCAGCGTCTTGAAGAGCATGAGCAGTTTAACCGTAAGATTGTTGCCTCTGCGCCGGTGGGGATCTGTATTTTACGCACCCTTGACGGGACCAACATCCTCAGTAACGAGCTGGCGCATAACTATCTCAATATGCTCACCCATGAGGACCGACAGCGGCTGACGCAGATTATCTGTGGACAGCAGGTCAACTTCGTCGATGTCCTGACCAGTAACAACACCAACCTGCAGATAAGTTTTGTCCATTCGCGCTATCGCAATGAGAACGTGGCGATCTGCGTGCTGGTGGATGTTTCCGCGCGCGTCAAAATGGAAGAGTCGTTGCAGGACATGGCCCAGTCCGCCGAACAGGCCAGCCAGTCGAAATCGATGTTCCTTGCCACCGTCAGTCACGAACTGCGTACTCCGCTCTACGGGATTATCGGTAACCTCGATCTGCTGCAGACCAAAGAGCTGCCGCGCGGCGTTGACCGTCTGGTGACGGCGATGAACAACTCCTCCAGCCTGCTGCTGAAAATCATCAGCGACATTCTCGACTTCTCTAAAATCGAGTCCGAGCAGCTGAAAATTGAACCGCGCGAATTCTCGCCGCGCGAGGTGATGAACCATATCAGCGCCAACTACCTGCCGCTGGTGGTGCGTAAGCAGCTGGGGCTGTACTGCTTTATTGAGCCGGACGTGCCGCTAACGCTGCAGGGCGATCCGATGCGCCTGCAGCAGGTGATCTCCAACCTGCTCAGCAACGCCATTAAGTTCACTGACATGGGCTGCATTGTAATGCATGTCGCCAAAGCGGGGGACTACCTGAGCATTCGCGTACGCGACACCGGGGTGGGTATTCCGGCCAAAGAGGTGGTCAAACTCTTCGACCCGTTCTTCCAGGTGGGGACGGGGGTTCAGCGCAACTTCCAGGGCACCGGGCTGGGGCTGGCGATCTGTGAAAAACTGATCAGCATGATGGACGGCGATATCTCGGTGGATACCGAACCGGGCATGGGCAGTCAGTTTACTATCCGTATTCCACTTTATGCGGCGCAGTCTCCGGGCAACATGCTGATTGAGGGATTAAGCGATAAACGCTGCTGGCTGGCGGTCAATAATGCCTCGCTGTATGCCTACCTGGAGTCTCTGCTGGGCTCATACGGCATTCGGGTGGCGCGCTACGCCGGCCAAACCCCGGACGCGGAAGATATGCTTCTCACCGACGATGAGCTGACGAAGCCGTGGCAGGGTAAAGCGGCGGTGATCTTCTGCCGGCGCCATATCGGTATCGCCCTGGAGCGTGCGCACGGCGAATGGGTGAACAGCGTGGCCTCGCCACATGAGCTGATTACGCTGCTGGCGCGCATCTATCGTGTGGAAATGGACAGCGCGGACGGAACAGCCTCGCTGCCGTCGCCGGAATCTGAGCAGTCGTTGAATGAGGATATGATGATCCTGGTGGTGGACGACCATCCGATTAACCGCCGCCTGCTGGCCGATCAGCTCGGCTCGCTGGGCTATCAGTGTAAAACGGCGAATGACGGCGTGGATGCCCTCAATGTGCTGAGCAAAAACCATATCGACATTGTCCTGAGTGATGTGAACATGCCGAATATGGATGGCTATCGCCTGACCCAGCGTATCCGCCAGCTCGGTCTGACGCTGCCGGTGGTGGGTGTCACCGCTAACGCGCTGGCAGAGGAGAAGCAGCGCTGTCTGGAATCGGGGATGGATAGCTGTCTTTCCAAGCCGGTAACGCTGGATGTCCTGAAACAGACGCTGTCGGTATATGCGGAGCGGGTGAGAAGAGCGCGGGGATAAAAAAAGCCCAGAAATGGGCTTTTTTATTATTGCCGGGTGGCGCTGACGCTTACCCGGCCTACGCTACCTGTAGGCCCGTGCAAGCGAAGCGCCGCCGGGCATGTAGCTCATTACTCTTTATCCGCCGGACTCAGGGTCACGGAAGAGAGATAGTTCAGCAGGGCGATATCGTTCTCCACACCCAGCTTCATCATCGCCGATTTTTTCTGGCTACTGATGGTCTTGATACTGCGGTTCAGCTTCTTGGCAATTTCGGTCACCAGGAAACCTTCGGCAAACAGACGCAGGACTTCACTCTCTTTTGGCGACAGGCGTTTGTCACCGTAACCGCCGGCGCTGATTTTTTCCAGCAGGCGGGAGACGCTTTCCGGCGTGAATTTCTTCCCTTTCTGCAGCGCGGCCAGCGCTTTCGGCAGATCGGTCGGCGCGCCCTGTTTCAGGACGATGCCTTCGATATCGAGATCCAGAACCGCGCTTAAAATCGCCGGGTTATTGTTCATGGTCAGCACGATGATCGAAATGCTCGGGAAATGGCGCTTGATGTATTTGATCAGCGTAATCCCGTCACCGTACTTATCTCCAGGCATGGAAAGGTCGGTGATGAGCACGTGCGCATCAAGCTTAGGCAGGTTATTAATCAGTGCTGTGGAATCTTCAAATTCGCCAACTACATTCACCCACTCGATCTGTTCAAGTGATTTGCGAATACCGAACAGTACAATCGGATGGTCATCGGCAATAATTACGTTCATATTGTTCATGTATAGGGCTACCTTGCTACAGCAAGCTTTTGACGTAGGCGTCAATGTCGCTGATGTATTTTTCTATGCTGGCGGCATCTTTCTCACGAATAAGATGTTCCAGCGTTTCACATAATTGCTTGCCTGGAACCAGATTAAGCATGGCAAACACCCCTTTGAGCCGGTGTGCTGTCTGAGCCAGCGCCGCGAAGTCGTTCACGGCCGATTCAGTATACAACCTCTTAACATCATCTGGAACTGTGTCTACAAAGAGCGAATAATATCCGCTGGCATGAAGTTCAGCATTTTCATTGCCGCCCAGTGGGGATTCCGGGATCGTTTCCTGCGCCAGTTGCTCTTCTATTAGTTGTAGTACAGCTTCCTGCATAGCATTGCTCATATTAAAGTTGACGCGCACCTGGCCGGGGCCAATTTTCCGCACGCCTGGCTCATCATCGCTTAAAAGCAAGCCCGAGGCAGTAAGATTAGACGGATTATCTGTTAAAAAGAGATCATATTCTTGACTTGCCAGCCGTTCGTCCGGCGAGATACAGCTCGCACCCCAGTTTTCCAGCTGACGAACCACAATATTACGGATCTCATTTGAGGTCACATCCACCATTATTACCACATCATCCAGCAGGCGTTCATCCTCCTCCGCATCCTGCGGGCTGGCCGCCATTTTAACGTGAAGAGAGTAACGGGTGCCCAGCGACTCACGCGCTTTGATATTCAGATGGCCGCCAAGCTTACGCGCCAGCTGATCGCAGAGCCAGAAGGTGAGGGCATTGGCTTTGCCATAGTTGTCGCCCTGAGTCTCGTTAAGGAACGGGAAGTGCAGGTTATCAATTTCGCTGGCCGTCACCCCTTCGCCGGTATCCAGAATGCGGAAGGTGAGGCGGTCGTCAGCCGATTCATCGCTGCTCACTTCAAGGGTAATTTTGCCGATCTGGGTGGTAGTGACCGCGTACTGGATCAGCATCAGCAGAATGCGGCGCAGGGCGTCGCGGTCGCCATGACGCTCATCGTTCGCACGCAGCGGATTGTTGATCAGCAGTTGAAGCCCTTTACGCTTGATGACAGGCAGTACCTCCGGCACCACTTCATCAATCAGATCCTGAATGGAAAACAGCGACGCCGTGCTCTTCCAGGTATCATTTTCCAGCATGTTGGCAAGCTGGATCTCATCCACCAGCCGTACCAGCGTATCGGCATGAGCGGACAGCTGCATGCTCTCCGGGGTGGATAAATGAGCGGCTTCGCTGGCAAGCGCCTTCAGCGGCAGCTTGAACGCTTCGCCGATATTTTGCATAAACGCTGCGCGGCCCTGCTGGTTTTTCTCATACAGCCTTTGCGCCTGCTTGAGCTTTTTATTCACCAGCACCTCGCGATCCTGATCGCGAATAATGAATATTTGCGTGCGCGACGCCACCTGGCTGCGGAACTGGCGGATCTCGTACAGCTCATTATTAATCGTGGCCTGAATCACCCCCTGGTGCTGATCCGCCATGCTGGTGATGTTTTGCAGATTCAGGTGGGGCAGCAGGTGGTCGGCGATTTTGTTGCTGATCACTGTGCGGTTAGCCTCCTGATCGTGCACCAACAGGCCGAGCGGCAGCACAGAGACAATCTCTTCATTCAGCGCGCGCAGGACGCGCAGCTCATTATGGGTACCGGCTGCCACGGGAACATCGCTCTGGCGACCCGGCTGCGAACGGAAGGTGCTGTAACCGAACAGCGCCAGCGCCAGCAGACCAATATTGAGCAGCAGCGGCAACAGGATATTTTGCAGCGTATCCAGCAGCAGCGTGCCGAAAGGCACCTGCCAGACCAGACGCATGCCGGTGGTGTTCAGGGCGGAAGCAATTTCGATTTTCGAACCATTAAAGGAGATGGAGACGCTGTCAGGGCTCTCTTTATCCGTTGGCGCGCGCATATTTTGCACGCTATTGTCCTGCTCCAGGCGGAAACTTTCCAGCGGCATATCCGGCGGGATCAGATCGTTGATGGGCAGATCAAAGGCCACCACCGTGGCCAGATGGCCCGGCTGATTGAACGTCGTACGCAGGGTGAAGTAGTGGCCATTTTGCCATGCCAGTCGGCGCAGGGAGGAGAAACTTTCACGCTCATCCAGGGCGTTAGCCTGCTGGAGCATCTCCGCGCGACGGGAATCGACAATATTACCCACCGTAGACTCTTTAAACCCGGAAGAGAGATCTTTAAGTGGCAGGGTGGAGATCAGGATCATGCTGTTGTCCTGACCGTTGAGATAGTACATCGACCAGGGAACAGTCTCCGCCCCCCAAAGCGTATCCAGATAGGTCGACATGCGCTGGGTCATCTCCAGCGTGGCGCTGTCGTGGGAACCGAAAATCAGGGCTTCGGTTTTGCGTCGCGTCTTCTCAAGATAGTAGACGTCCTGTTTCAGGCGCGTCTCCTGCAAACCTTCAGCAGAGGAGGTGGTAGGGGTTGCCGCGATGTTGTCATAAATCTGCCAGGTGGCGTAGCGCCAGGTGTCGATGCGTTTATGCAGCGCGTGGCTGATATCGACAATCTGATAGCTGCGGTCTTTGAGCCAGGTGTTCACGGCGCTCTGCACCATTACGCCCATGGTCACTAACAGCACAACGATCAATAGAAGAAAGAAACGAGTAATGCTGCCCGGGAGCAGGGAAAACTTGTTCGCGGCTGTGGTTTCAGACTGACTCATTGATGTGTTTAACCCGTTATGGCTGCGCTTCAGGCGAATAGGGCAGTATAAAGCGTAATAATCGAATTTCCAGCCTCACGCCACTACCGGGGCTGACTTTTTCATGTCGCTGTGAGACGAAAATGGACTGTTTTAAATCTGTACGCTCAGATAAAAATTGTACAAATAAGTCCCAATATAGGAAAAAAATAGCACGAATAAACAAGAAATTAAAATCACCATGAAATTTATGCGCCTAAAAATAACAAGCGAAGATTTAATTAATAGTCGTTATAGTTTCAGGCGGGTAGCACAAATTATTCAAGTTTGCGTAAAGATGAGTAAAAAAAAACCGAATGCATTGCATTCGGTTCAATTCTGGATAAACAGACATTCAAATCTGAATGACGGTAATAAATAAAGTTAATGATGATAGCAGTAAATATTTTAGTCGCCGCTGCGGTTTTTGTTTTATCAATCAGTGCTATAATTTGTTTTTGGGTAACTAACTGATTTTTATGATTTATTTTGTGTTTTTGATTATTGGTGCTCTATTTTTTAACTAAATGTGCGGCCAAAAAGTTCCCCAAAATTTACAAATTGAAACATCTATGTGGCAATATGAAACATCTTAAAAGTTTTCGTATCATATTCTTATTGGATTATTCTGTTTTTTTGCGGAGAATGAACTTGCCGACTGGTTAAGAGGGTTAATCAGTAAGCAGTGGTAATAAAAGACATATAACAGAGGGTTAAAATAATGAAAGTTAAAGTACTGTCCCTCCTGGTACCAGCACTGCTGGTACCAGGCGCAGCGAATGCGGCTGAAATTTACAACAAAGACGGCAACAAATTAGATCTCTACGGTAAAGTAGACGGTCTGCACTATTTCTCTGATGACGATGGCGCTGATGGCGATCAGACTTACATGCGTCTCGGCTTCAAAGGCGAAACTCAGGTTAACGACCAGATCACTGGCTACGGTCAGTGGGAATACCAGATTCAGGGCAACACCAGCGAGAGCGAGAACCAGTCCTGGACGCGTGTGGCCTTCGCAGGTCTGAAGTTCGCTGAAGCAGGTTCTTTCGACTACGGTCGTAACTACGGCGTAATCTATGACGTCACCTCCTGGACTGACGTTCTGCCAGAATTCGGCGGCGACACCTACGGTGCCGATAACTTCCTGCAATCCCGTGGTAACGGCGTTGCTACCTACCGTAACCAGGACTTCTTCGGTCTGGTTGATGGCCTGAACTTTGCTCTGCAGTATCAGGGTAAAAACGGCAGCGTCAGCGGAGAAAACGTGGGCGGTCGTAGCCTGCTGAAACAGAACGGCGACGGCTTCGGCGGCTCCCTGACTTACGATCTGGGCGAAGGCTTCAGCGTAGGTGCGGCAGCAGCCTCTTCTAAACGTACCGCAGACCAGAACGGTCCACGCGTTTACGGCCGTGGCGACCGTGCTGAAGTGTACAGCGGCGGCCTGAAATATGACGCAAACAACCTGTACCTGGCAGCGCAGTACTCCCAGACCTACAACGCAACCCGTTTCGGTGACTCTCAGTCCGACCGCGCTAATGCTGTTTACGGCTTTGCCAACAAAGCACAGAACTTCGAAGTGGTTGCACAGTACCAGTTCGACTTCGGTCTGCGTCCATCCGTGGCTTACCTGCAGTCTAAAGGTAAGGACATCGAAGGCAACGGCGACCAGGATCTGCTGAAATATGTTGATGTGGGCGCGACTTACTACTTCAACAAAAACATGTCCACCTACGTTGATTACAAAATCAACCTGCTGGATGAAAACGCCTTCACCGACCGTGCCGGCATCAGCACCGATGACATCGTAGCACTGGGTCTGGTTTACCAGTTCTAAGTCTTACGTACTCTTGCGAAAGGGGCCAAATGGCCCCTTTTTTTGGTATTACCGTCAGGCCCTTACAAAGCCTGCTTTTTGGTGTACTCTTGCCGGTCTCAGGCTTGAGGATAATAACGAATGGAAATTACTTTTTTACGTGTCGGCTTGCTGGCAACACTTTTTATGCTGACCGCGTGTGACGCACCTGCTCCGTCTGCAAAGAACGAAACCGCCGCCGCGACGGTGCTGGAAGGGAAAACGATGGGCACCTTCTGGCGCGTCAGCGCCATCGATCTCTCCGCTGCCCGGGCGGAAGAGCTGCGCGGGAAGATCCAGGCTCAGCTGGACGGCGATGACCAACTGATGTCCACCTATAAAAACGACTCCGCGCTGATGCGCTTTAATCAGTCGAAGAGTACGTCGCCCTGGCCGGTGAGCGAAGCGATGGCGGACATTGTCACCGAATCGCTGCGGGTGGGCTACAAAACTAACGGCGCGATGGATATTACCGTCGGTCCCCTGGTTAACCTGTGGGGCTTTGGCCCAAACAAGCAGCCGGTGAAAACCCCCGATCAGGCGCAGATTGACGATGCCCGGGCGCAAACGGGGCTGCAGCATCTGTCCGTGATTAATCAGTCCGGCCAGCAGTATCTGCAAAAAGATATTCCCGATCTGTTTGTCGATCTCTCCACGGTGGGCGAAGGCTACGCTGCCGATCACCTGGCCCGGCTAATGGCCGAAGAGGGGATCTCGCGCTATCTGGTGTCGGTAGGCGGGGCGCTGGTCAGCCGGGGCATGAACGCCAGCGATAAGCCCTGGCGCGTGGCGATCCAGAAGCCGACCGATGAGCAAAACGCCGTGCAGGCCATTCTCGATATCAACGGCCACGGGATCAGCACCTCCGGCAGCTACCGCAACTATTATGAGCTGGACGGAAAACGCATTTCGCACGTAATCGATCCGCAGACCGGCCGTCCGATTACCCACAACCTGGTGTCGGTGACGGTAATCTCCCCGACGGCCCTGGAGGCCGATGCCTGGGATACCGGCCTGATGGTGCTGGGGACGGAAAAAGCCAAAGAGGTCGTGCGTCAGCAAGGGCTGGCTGTCTATATGATCACCCGGGAAGGGGAGGGCTTCAAAACCTGGATGTCCCCGCAGTTCGCCAGTTTCCTCGTTAACGGGAAGAATTAAAAAGCAAGGTTGCGGGTTTTTGTCGGCTGGCGCTCAGGCAGGCTATGAGTATGCTTACAGAAGGAGCCGATCATGAAAAAGCCGAACCTGAATAATGATGATGAACGCTGGCTGGCGGTGCTGGCCCGCGATCGCCATGCCGATGGTCAATTTGTGTTTGCCGTGCAGACCACCGGCATCTTCTGCCGCCCCTCCTGCCGGGCGCGCCATGCTCTGCGTGAGAATGTCCGCTTTTATCCTGATGCCCACCGTGCGGAGCTGGCGGGTTTTCGCCCCTGCAAACGCTGTCGTCCGGATCAACAGGACCCGCAGGCGCAGCGCGCCGCCACCATCGAAAAAGCCTGTCGGTTGCTGGAGCAGGAGCAGCCTTTGACCCTTGAGCAGCTGGCGCAGCAGGTGGCGATGAGCCCGTATCATCTTCATCGTCTGTTCAAATCCTCGACCGGGATGACCCCGAAAGCCTGGCAGCAGGCGGCCCGGGCGAAACGGCTACGCCATGCCCTTGCGCAGGGGGATAAAATTACCGACTCCGTGCTGGCAGCGGGTTTCCCCGACAGCAGCAGCTACTATCGCAACGCCGATGCCACGCTGGGGATGACCGCGAAGCAGTACCGCAACGGCGGGGAAGAGACTACCGTGCGCTACGCCCTGAGCGACTGTACGCTGGGGCGGTGCCTGGTAGCGGAGAGCGTGCGGGGGATCTGCGCCATTTTACCCGGCGATGATGACAGCACGCTGATTGCCGAGCTGGAGACCCTTTTTCCTTACGCCCGGCGGGAACAGGCAGATGCCGCCTTTGCCGCCCGCGTCGCCCGGGTGATCGCCAGCGTGGATAACCACGCCGTGGCGCTCCCCCTGCCGCTGGATATTCGCGGCACCGCTTTTCAGCGCCAGGTCTGGCAAGCTCTGCGAGCCATACGTAGCGGCGAGACGGCAAGCTATCAACAGGTGGCGAACGCCATTGGCCATCCTGGCGCGGTGCGGGCGGTGGCCCGGGCCTGTGCCGCCAACACGCTGGCGGTTATCATCCCTTGTCACCGGGTGGTGCGTAGTGATGGCGGGCTCTCGGGCTACCGCTGGGGCACGGCCCGCAAAGCGGCGCTGCTGCGTCGGGAAGCGAAAAAAGAGGAGGTGTGATGCTCGATCTTTTTGCAGATGAACAACCCTGGCAGGAGCCGCTGGCGCCCGGTGCGGTGATCCTGCGCCGCTTCGCCCGGGCTGGGGCGCCTGCATTAATGCAGGCAATTGAACAGGTGGCTACCGTCTCGCCGTTCCGCCAGATGGTCACCCCCGGGGGCTACACCATGTCGGTGGCAATGACCAACTGCGGCGGGCTGGGCTGGACCACCAATCAGCGGGGCTATCTCTACTCCCCGAAAGACCCGCTTACCGACGCCCTCTGGCCGCCGATGCCGGAGGCGTTTGCCACCCTGTGCCACGATGCCGCCTGCGCGGCGGGCTACCCTGAGTTCCAGCCGGACGCCTGTCTCATCAACCGCTACGCCGTTGGGGCTAAGCTCTCGCTACATCAGGACAAAGATGAAGCGGACCTGCGGGCGCCGATTGTCTCGGTCTCCCTCGGCCTGCCGGCGGTATTCCAGTTTGGCGGATTACGGCGTAACGATCCCCTTAAACGTCTGCTGCTGGAGCATGGCGACGTGGTGGTCTGGGGTGGGGCATCACGACTGTTTTACCATGGTATTCAGCCGCTTAAGCCTGGTACGCATCCTCTTACCGGCGACTGTCGCTACAACCTGACCTTCCGCCAGGCGGCGGATAGCGAATAAAAATAAGAATTATTCTTGATGTAAACGGCGAGCAGTTTACACTGCTGGCTGTTTTTTCTTGTCTGGATTGCTCTGCATGGAACTCCTGTTACTGGTCTGGCGCCAATACCGCTGGCCGTTTATCGCGGTGATGGCATTGAGCTTGCTCAGCGCCGCGCTGGGTATTGGGCTTATCGCCTTTATCAACCTGCGTTTGATTGAAACTGTTGATACCACCCTGATGGTGCTGCCGGAATTTCTCGGCCTGCTGGTCCTGCTGATGGCCGTCACCCTCGGCTCGCAGCTGGCGCTCACGACGCTCGGTCACCACTTTGTCTACCGCCTGCGCAGCGAGTTCATCAAGCGGATTCTGGATACTCAGGTTGAACGCGTCGAGCAACTGGGCAGCGCCTCGCTGCTGGCCGGACTGACTAGCGACGTACGTTCGATCACCATCGCCTTTGTGCGTCTGCCGGAGCTGGTGCAGGGGATCATCCTGACCTTTGGATCGGCGGCCTATCTGGCCTGGCTCTCCACCAAAATGCTGGCCATCACTGCCCTGTGGATTGCGATCACCATCTGGGGCGGCTACCTGCTGGTGTCGCGCGTCTACAAACATATGGCGGTGCTGCGCGAAACCGAAGATAAGCTCTACAACGACTATCAGACGGTGCTGGAAGGGCGCAAAGAGCTGACCCTGAACCGCGAGCGCGCCGAGCACATCTTCAATAATCTCTATATCCCGGATGCCCGTGAGTATCGCCACCATATCGTGCGGGCCGATACCTTCCACCTGAGCGCGGTCAACTGGTCGAATATCATGATGCTGGGGGCGATTGGCCTCGTCTTCTGGATGGCAAATAGCCTCGGCTGGGCGGATACCAACGTCGCCGCGACCTATTCGCTGACGCTGCTGTTCCTGCGCACGCCCCTGCTCTCGGCTGTCGGTGCGCTGCCGACCCTGCTCAGCGCCCAGGTGGCCTTTAACAAACTGCGCAAGTTTGCCCTGGCGCCGTACAAACCTGAGTTCCCGCGCCCTGAGGCCTTCCCAAACTGGCAGACGCTGGAGCTGCGCAACGTCACCTTCCAGTATCAGGACAACGCCTTCTCCGTCGGGCCGGTAAATTTAACCCTTAAGCGCGGTGAGCTGCTGTTCCTGATTGGCGGCAACGGCAGCGGCAAATCGACGCTGGCGATGCTGCTGACCGGCCTGTATCAGCCCCAGTCAGGCGAGATCCTGCTGGACGGTAAACCGCTCAGCGCTGAAAAACCGGAGGATTACCGCAAGCTTTTCTCGGCGGTGTTTACCGACGTCTGGCTGTTCGATCAGCTGCTGGGGCCGGAAGGCAAGCAGGCCGATCCGGCGCTGGTGGAAAAATGGCTGGCGCATCTGCAGATGTCCCACAAGCTGGAGCTACAGGATGGTAAAATCCTCAACCTCAAGCTGTCAAAAGGGCAGAAGAAGCGCGTGGCGCTGCTGCTGGCGCTGGCGGAAGAGCGCGACATTATTCTGCTGGATGAGTGGGCTGCCGATCAGGACCCGCATTTCCGTCGCGAGTTTTACCAGGTGCTGCTGCCGCTGATGCAGCAGATGGGCAAAACCATCTTCGCCATCAGCCATGACGACCACTACTTTATCCATGCTGACCGTCTGCTTGAGATGCGCAGCGGCCAGCTGACGGAACTGACCGGCGCGGAGCGAGATGCCGCGTCGCGTGATGCGGTAGCCCGTACCGCCTGAGCGTAACTGTGCCGGGTGGTGGCTTCGCCTCACCCGGCCTGCGATCTTGTTTTCCCCGCCTGCTGTTTTTTTAACCTCTCCTCTCATCCGTTTATTAAAATTTACACAACCCCACGCTATGCTTAATGCCAACTTATTTAATGGATTGATATTTAATGTCTGGATTAACCAAAAACAGCGCAAGGCTGCGCGATGAAGAGCGTGCGCGCCTGATCTGGCTGATGACCACCGACAAAGCGCTCACTTCCACCCTGCTGGGTAAACTGACCCTGGCTGAGCAATATGATGTCGGGACGTTAGCCGACGATATTGCTGAGGTAGGGGCGCTGGTAGCCCATTTGCCGCCGCCGGATCTCGCCGACACCCTCGAAGCGCTGCCCTCGGAAGAGCGCCACGCTTTGTGGCGGCTGGTAGAGGATCACGAGCGCGGTCAGGTACTGCTGGAAGCCTCCGAAAACGTCTGGGACGATCTGATCGACGAGATGAGCGACCAGGCCATTCTCGACGCGGTACGCACCCTGGATATCGACGACCAGCTCTACATGGTCCAGCACCTGCCGCGTAACCTCACCGGACAGTTGCTGGCGTCGCTCCCGCCTCAGGATCGTGCCCGGGTCCAACAGGTGATGCACTATGAGCAGGACCGCGTCGGCGCAATCCTGGAGTTCAGCGTCATTACGGTGCGCCCTGACGTCACGCTGGGCGCGGTCCAGCGCTACCTGCGACGTCTGGGCAAAATGCCAAAGAACACCGATAAGCTGTTTGTGACCTCACGGGATAAAACCCTGCTCGGCGAGCTTGAGCTACAGACCATCCTGCTTAACAGCACTCAGACCCTGGTCAGCGAGGTGATGGAAACGCAGCCGATGCTCTTTTCCCCGGAAGATGACGCCGAAAAAGCCGCCCGCACCTTTGAACGTGACAACCTTCTCAGCGCGGGCGTAGTAGACCCGGCGGGTAAGCTATTGGGGCGCCTGACCATCGATGAGATCGTCGACGTGGTCTACAAAGAGACCGACAACGATATGCGTGCCCTCGGCGGGTTAAGTGCCGAAGAGGATGTCTATGCCCCGGTGAGCAAGGCGGTGAAAACCCGCTGGGCGTGGCTGGCGATCAACCTCTGCACGGCCTTCATCGCTTCACGTGTCATTGACGGATTTGAACACACCATCTCCCAGCTGGTGGCGCTGGCCTCGCTGATGCCCATCGTGGCGGGCATTGGCGGCAATACCGGTAATCAGACCATCACCATGATCGTGCGCGCCCTGGCGCTTCAGCATATTCAGCCGGGCAACTTTACCTTTCTGATCCTGCGTGAGCTCGGCGTGGCGCTGATTAATGGCCTGGTGTGGGGCGGCATCATGGGGGGCGTGACCTGGTGGCTGTACGGCGATATGGCGCTGGGTGGGGTAATGACTCTGGCGATGGTGCTGAACCTGCTGGTGGCGGCGACGATGGGCGTTCTCATCCCGATGATCATGACCCGCCTCGGGCGCGACCCCGCAGTGGGGTCGAGCGTGATGATCACCGCCATTACCGATACTGGCGGCTTCTTTATTTTTCTTGGGCTGGCGACACTGTTTCTGCTGTAACGGCGTGTTTGCGTCGCAGGCGGGCAGGGAGGATCACCATCATGATAATCCCGCCTACCACGCCAATTGCCAGGTTGCCGGTTGAAACGGTGGCCCCGACGGTCACCAGCATCACCAGCGTTTCCGCAACCGGCGCGCCTTTCACCGTGGCAGGGCGAATGCTCTGCCAGTTGAAGGTCTTAATGGCGACAATCGCCATGATCCCCGCCAGCACCGCCATCGGAATTTTCGCCATCACTTCGCTCAGGGCGGTAACCAGCACCAGCAGTACCAGCCCGGCGGCAAAGGTGGAGACGCGGCTGCGGCCTTTGCCCATTTCGACGTTAACGATGGTCTGCCCGATCATCGCGCAACCGGCGATCCCGCCAAAGAAGCCCGCCATGATATTGGCCACGCCCAGCCCCATGCTCTCGCGGCGCTTGCTGGACGGGGTTGCCGTCAGCTCATCCACCAGCTTCGCGGTCAGGAGCGACTCCATCAGGCCGACAAAGGCGATACTCAGGGCGCAGGGCCAGATAATGCTCAGGGTGTGCAGATTCAGCGGCACCAGCATCTGGGTGATCCCCGGCAGCCCGCCGCCAATTGACCCTTCATCCCCCACGGTCGGCAGCAGCTGGCCGCTGGTGACGGTATAGAGCGTCAGCACCACGATGGCAATCAACGGGGAGGGCACGCTTTTAATGTAGCGGGGCGCCCAGAGCACAATCAGCAGGGTGAGCACAAACAGGCCGACAATCAGCGGGCTTCTGCTCCAGAAATGCGGCACCTGGGCAAAGAAAATCAGGATCCCGAGGGCGTTAACAAACCCGGTCATCACCGCCTGGGGAATAAAACGCATCAGACGCGCCATTCCCAGCGCCCCGAACAGGATCTGGATCACGCCGGCCAGCAGCACCGCCGGCAGGATGTATTGCGCGCCATGCTGATGCACCATCGGCCCGATCACCAGCGCCACGGAGCCCGCGGCGGCCGTCACCATCGCCGGGCGACCGCCCATCACCGACAGCCCCAGGCAGAGGACCACCGAGGCGAACAAGCTCACCTTCGGATCGACTCCCGCGACGACGGAAAACGAGATCACTTCCGGAATCAGCGCCAGGGCGGTGATAACACCGGCAAGGGTTTCACGCATAAACAGCGATGGAGAGCGCAGGATAGAGAGCGCAGAAGGAGAAGCGTGTACTGAAGACATAGTTTTTCGCAGGTCAGGAGAATGAGTGCAGCCCAGAGCTATCTGTGCGCGCGATCACAAAGCGCTGCATAGTAGCGAGAAATGGCGCACTTTTCCAGCACCGGGTTAGCCATACCCCTACAAACGCAGCGACATTTATTATCATAATTACAATAATTATTTAACCTTTAAACAATATTTAATTATTGCTACCGTGGCGCCGCACTCGACTTCATCTGCATAAATAGCGAACAAACGCGTATTACGAAGGCATTAATTATGAAAAAAATGACTGCCCTGCTGCTGGCTGCGGCGGCAAGCCTTAGTGCTGTCTCCACGGCGGCGAAGGCTCAGGCATCGCAAGAGCAGGAAACGGACGTTCTGTTAATTGGTGGCGGGATCATGAGCGCCACGCTGGGAACCTATTTGCAGGAGCTTCAGCCGGACTGGTCCATGACCATGGTTGAACGCCTGGACGGCGTAGCGCAGGAGAGCTCTAACGGCTGGAACAACGCCGGGACCGGCCACTCCGCGTTAATGGAGCTGAACTACACCCCACAGAAGAAAGATGGCTCCATCAGCATTGAGAAAGCGGTGGAGATCAACGAAGCGTTTCAGATCTCTCGTCAGTTCTGGTCTCACCAGGTGAACAGCGGTGTGCTGCACGATCCACACAGTTTCATTAACACCGTCCCGCACATGAGCTTTGTCTGGGGAGACGACAATGTGAACTTCCTGCGCGGACGTTATGCTGCTTTGCAGCAAAGCTCGCTGTTCCGCGGCATGAAGTACTCCGAAGATCACGCCCAGATCAAAGAGTGGGCGCCGCTGGTGATGGAAGGGCGCGACCCGAACCAGAAGGTGGCGGCCACCCGTACGGAAATCGGTACCGACGTTAACTATGGCGAAATTACCCGTCAGCTGGTGGGCTCTCTGCAGAAAAAAGAGAACTTTACGCTGTCGCTGAATACCGAAGTGCGCGGCTTTAAGCGCAACGCGGACAACTCCTGGAGCGTGACCGTCGCCGATCTGAAGCACAATGAAGAAGAGCACGTCATTAAGGCGAAGTTTGTCTTTATCGGTGCGGGCGGCGCGGCGCTGAAGCTGCTGCAGGAGACCGGTATTCCGGAAGCGGAGAATTACGCGGGCTTCCCGGTTGGCGGCCAGTTCCTGGTGTCGGAAAACCCGGAGGTGGTGAATCGCCATCTGGCGAAGGTCTATGGCCAGGCGTCCGTGGGCGCACCGCCGATGTCGGTGCCGCATATCGATACACGTGTTCTCGACGGTAAGCGCGTGGTGCTGTTCGGGCCGTTCGCCACCTTCTCGACCAAATTCCTCAAGAACGGTTCGCTGTGGGATCTGCTCAGCTCCACCACCACTTCAAACGTGGGTCCGATGGTTGATGTTGGTCTGGATAACTTCGATCTGGTGAAATACCTGATTAGCCAGGTGATGCTCTCCGATGACGATCGCTTTGCGGCGCTGAAAGAGTACTACCCGGAAGCGAAGAAAGCGGACTGGCGGTTGTGGCAGGCGGGCCAGCGCGTGCAGATCATCAAGCGTGATGAGGAAAAAGGCGGCGTGCTGCGTCTGGGCACTGAAGTGGTCAGCGACAAAGAAGGCACTGTCGCCGCGCTGCTGGGAGCCTCCCCGGGCGCCTCCACCGCGGCACCGATTATGCTGCACCTGATGGAAAAAGTGTTTAAAGACAAAGTCGCCAGCCCGGAGTGGCAGGCGAAGCTGAAGACCATTATTCCTTCATACGGTACGGCGCTGAACGGCAACGTTGAGGCCACCGAGCAGGAGCTGGAGTACACCAGCCGCGTGCTGCAGCTGAAGTATGAAAAACCGCAGGCACCGGATGCGGCGCCTCAGCCTGAGGCACAGGCGACCTCCCAGCCGGAAAGCAAACCGGTTGCGGATATCGCACTCTGATATTAAAAAGCCGGGTGATTTACCCGGCTTTTTTTATTAGCGCGTGACGGCGCTTTCAACCTTCTCGTCAGCCTGCCAGATACGGTATCTCACCTCGATATCCGCAGGCGTATAAACCACAATCGGCAACTTACTGTTGTAGCGCAGCAGGCTATGCTCGCCGAGATTCGCGATTATGAATTTTGTTGTCTTTTTCCCGTCCGGACAGGCCATCATGGTGGAAACCGGCGAAGTGACCTTATCAAAGATGTAATAGTCATATCCCCAGCCTTCCAGCGTCTTGCTGGTTAACTGACCGCCGAGGCGGTGCGCGTTGCAATCCACCTTCAGCGTCTGGCCGATCAGCAGTTCCACCTTGTAATTCGCTTCATCTTTCTGCTCAGGCAGGTCAATGACCTGGCGCTTCATCCCCTGTTCCGCCTGCGGGTAGGGGGCCGTTTTACTGAGCGGCTGGTTAGCAGGGGTGGCGTATGCGCTGGCGCAGGTCAGAGCCAGCAGAGTGATGAGACTTTTAGCGGCGTTTTTCACAGTGATTCCTTTTTATGTCAAACGGTGGGCATACACTACCATGAATGGTGTTTTTTACCTTAATTTTATTTTTAACTGGTTTATATAACTGGTAAGTGCCTTGTGATTTGGTTTTAAATTCTGTATTGGCCCCGGAGGAACGATCGTGGTAGGGTGAGCTGCAATCATTGTTATCTATCTGTGAAGGAAACACGCATGGTACGTAATAAACTCAACACCCCGGCGGGGAAAAAATTTCTGCTGGCACTGCTGACGGTTTTTCTGATCGCGGTGATGGGGGTAGGCCGTGTGACTATCATTGGCGTGGTTGAGCAGTACAATATCCCACTGACGGAGTGGACCACCAGCATGTACGTGCTGCAGTCGGCGATGGTGCTGGTCTACAGCACGGTCTTTACCGTGCTGCTGGCTATCCCGCTGGGTATATTTTTCCTCGGCGGAAGCGATAAACACTGAGTCGCCAACGCGATTAATGCCTGTTTCACTCCTGTGCCGTTTTCGGGTTAAATGATTTTTTCCCCGTTAACAGGAGTGGAGCATGGTCTCCCGGTTTTCCACGCTGAGCCGGATCCCAAAAGGGGTCTGGGTTGTTGGCGGCGTCAGTATGCTGATGGATATTTCATCGGAAATTATCCATAGCTTGCTGCCGCTCTTTATGGTGACCACCCTGGGCGCCAGCGTCATTTTCATTGGTCTGATTGAAGGGCTGGCGGAAGCCACCGCGCTTATCATTAAGGTTTTTTCCGGGGCCATCAGCGACTATCTGGGGAAACGCAAAGGGCTGGCGCTGCTGGGCTACGGGCTGGGTGCGGCCAGTAAGCCGCTGTTTGCGATCGCCTCG
>NZ_JBBCPK010000017.1:0-57195 GCF_037150775.1 Leclercia sp. M50 | reverse complement strand
TTACTGCGGTTTAGTACAAAGAAGTGACCGCTCTCGCCCAGACGGCGGCTAAGGATCTTCTCGCGCATGACGTTCCAGGAGTGGGTAATGTCGACCCCAACGAAGATAATGGCGATCACCTGCCCGCCCGCATCTTTTACCGGCTGGTACTGGGTGATATAGCGCTTACCGAACAGCAGGGCGAGGCCGCGATAGACCTCACCTTTGTTGACCACTTCCCATGCCGGGCTGGCATGGTCGAGTACCGTACCGATGGCCCGGTCGCCGTTCTCTTTACGCAGCGAGGTCGCCACGCGGACAAAATCGTCGCCGCTACGGACAAAGAGCGTAGAGATCGCGCCGGTGCGATTCAGAAAATCATCGGGGGTGGTGTTGTTCTCATGCAGTTCCGTATCGCCGCCTTTCAGCAGGGGGACGCTCTGGCCGTTGATGGCGCGGGTCTGGCTGGCATCAATACTCAGCGGCTGCGGTAAAAAGGTGGTGAACAGGCGGGTGTAACTTTCTACCTCTTCGGTGAGGCTGGTATTGAACATCTGCACCATATCCACCACGCCGGTGGACTGATTATGCAGGTCTTCTACGGCCAGCGATTCAAGTTTTTGACTGGCGTTGTAACTCAGGAGAAAGGTGAAAAGTAAAAAGAGAGTGGCAACACTCAAGCCGGTAAGCAGCGATAGCTTTGTGCCCAGACCTGCACGGCGGAAAAAGTTGATCATAAATTGCTCATTGTTAAAAAGGTATCGCTTTTCAACGGCAGAGCGGGGATAACATTTATTGGCTTTATGTAACAAAATGTTACAAAGTTATCTCGGAGGAGTTATGGCAAGGATAATAGAATTGTAAAGATTAAAAAGCCACTCTTTTTTAGTGGCTTTTATTGACGATTTTCAGACATAAAGTATGGCCTGCGCCCGCCAGCGATCGGCATGGCTCTCTTCCTGCATTTTTATGATGCGATACCACGAGGCACCCTGCTCATCGGCTTTCAGCGCAATCATGCGCTCTACGTCCTGCGGGCTCCCTGAGATATCACTCACAGAGATCAATCCAATTTCGTTTAAACCCGTCACACAATCAGCGCTGGCAAATTCAGCTGACTGTGCTGCCGTACTCACCAGACCGGCTGAGAGTAGCAGTGTGGTCAAAGCAAGAGATCGTTTCATCGTCAGCTCCATTTTACGTGTCCCCGGTATCCGCCGGGCAATCCTTCGCTAATAAACTCATTTCCATTGTCACTGGCTGGAGTTTATTGTGGACAGGAAAACGTCTATGGACGCAAAGCAGTGTAAATGTCGTTTAAATACCGCGCGTTATTTACGGTATAAAATGGCTTGCGAATACCATTGTCCCGTCACGATGGTTTCATCAATAAGGACAATGACGTAATAATCTGCTTTCGCGGCGACAGCTTTTGCTTTAATGGCCTCTGCCGCATCATCGGGAGAGCCTCGCTCGAGTGCGGTCACGGTACCCATTCGCTGTAATCCTTCCGTTTGATTACGACGTATCTCCTGGGGGTGATCGGCGACCGGTGGCGCAGGCTGCGGCGTACCTTGCAATACGCTACATCCGCCCAACAACACCATCAGCGTTAAAGCAGCAAACTTTCGCATAAACCTGTCTCGTTTCCTGATAGCCATAGTGTAGATCTCTGTTGATTTGACATTGGGGGAATGTTCCCAAATTGTTAGCTATAGCGTAAATTTCGAATGAAAATTGTGTGAAAGCGTAAGCCAGTTCTCAACATTATGATTCACCCATAAGTATGAGGCCCACTAATGATTGAACTTGAAGTACGGCAGCTTGGCGACCATGAGATTGTACATGCTGTTCCGGCAGGAAAAGGGGCTAAACCGCTTCCGGTTGTTATTTTTTATCATGGTTTTACCTCATCAAAACTGGTCTACAGCTATTTTGCGGTGGCGCTGGCGCAGGCAGGTTTTCGGGTGGTAATGCCGGATGCCCCCGATCACGGGGCCCGTTTTAGCGGTGATGAGCAAGCCCGCCTGGGACAGTTCTGGCCGATCCTGCATGGCAACCTCACCGAGTTTGCCCCGCTGCGAGATGCGCTATATCAGGCCGGGCTGGTGGCCGATGAACGGCTCGCGGTGGCCGGGGCCTCAATGGGGGGAATGACCGCGCTGGGCATTATGGCGCGCTATCCGGAGGTCAAATGTGTGGCAAGCCTGATGGGCTCGGGCTACTTTACCTCGCTGGCCCGCACGCTGTTTCCGCCGCAGCAACCCGGGTCATTCGCGTCGATGGTCGCACCGCTTGCTGACTGGGAGGTAACGACCGCGCTACCGCGTCTGGCTGACCGCCCGCTGCTGCTGTGGCACGGTGAGGAGGATGATGTGGTGCCCGCCGGGGAGACGTTCCGCCTGCAACAGGCGTTGCAGCAGGAAGGGCTGGATAAAAATCTGACCTGTCTGTGGGAGGCGGGAGTCAAACACCGTATTACGCCGGGCGCGCTCGACGCCACGGTCGCGTTTTTCCGCCAGCACCTTTAAACGCGCAGGATCTTCACACCCTGATCTTCCAGTTTCTGGAGGATCTGTGGATTTGCGTTTTTACCCGTGATCACCATGTCTATCTGCTCGGCACGGCTGAAGAGCATGCCCGCACGTTCCCCGACCTTGCTGCTGTCGACCAGGACCACCAGCTTGCCGACCACGTTCAGCATCTTCTGCTCCGCCATCGCCGTCAGCATGTCGGTTTTATACAGCCCTTCGGCGGTGAGCCCCTTGCCGCTGGTAAACATCCAGTGGCCGGCATAGAGCGTGTTCTCGCTGTCCTGCGGGCTTAGGGTGATGGACTGGCTCTTGTTGTACTGCCCGCCCATGATCACCACGCTTTCGTGCTCCTGGTCGATCAGGTAGTTGGCCAGCGGCAGGTAGTTGGTGATGATCTGCACCGGTTTGCCGCACATCTCACGACCCAACAGAAAGGCGGTGGAACCGCAGTTGATCACCACGCTTTCGCCAGGATTAACCAGCTGGGAGGCGGCTCTGGCAATACGCACTTTCTCGTCGTGGTTCTGCGCCTGATGAATATTCATCGGCGACCAGCGTGGGCGCTGCTGGCTGATCCCTTCCGCGCCGTTACGCACCTTTTTCAGCTTGCCGCTCTCATCAAGTTTGTTGATATCCCGGCGTGCCGTGGCGGGAGAAACGCCCAGCCGGGCAATCACCTGCTCAACGGTAACAAACCCCGTTTGCGCCAGGAGTTCCAGTAAGATTTGATGACGTTGTGCTTCTGTCATGAGCTATTCCGAAATAAATTGATTTTAAAAGATGATATTTGAAATAGCCTGAAATTACTAAGCAAAAGTTGGAATCGCCAGGCACAGCGCCTGGCGATGAGGGGACAATTACAGGAAAGATTTGAACGGCAGATCCGGCTCAATGGTAAAGCAGTCGTCAAAGCCGCGCGGGTAGTGATATTCGAAATTATCTTTATCCAGCGGCCAGGTAAACTTGCCGCCCACCTGCCAGATAAAGGGCTTAAAGCCATATTTCAGACGATCTTTTTTCATCTCCCACAGCACGCGGATCTCCTGCGGATCGGCCTGGAAGTTTGACCAGATATCATGGTGGAACGGGATCACCACCTGGGTATTCAACGCTTCAGCCATGCGCAGAATGTCAGCGCTGGTCATCTTATCGGTGATGCCGCGCGGGTTTTCGCCATAGGAGCCCAGCGCCACGTCGATATGGTGCTCGTTACCGTGTTTGGCATAGTAGTTAGAGTAGTGTGAGTCACCGCTGTGGTACAGCGTACCGCCCGGGGTTTTGAACAGGTAGTTTACCGCACGTTGGTCCATGCCGTCCGGTAACACACCCGCGGCCTTCTGATCGGCTGGCAGAGTAATCAGCGCTGTACGGTCAAACGCGTCGAGGGCATGAATTTCAATGTCTTTGATTTTCACCACATCGCCCGGTTTCACCACGATGCAGCGCTCTTTTGGCACGCCCCAACCGATCCACAAATCGACGCAGGTCTGCGGTCCAATGAAAGGCACGTCATCTGCACAGTTCTGCATGACTGCCGCCGCGACGTTAACGTCGATGTGATCGTTGTGATCGTGGGTCGAGAGGACGGCATCTATCTGACGAATCGCAAAGGGATCAAGGACAAATGGTGTGGTACGCAGGTTTGGCTGCAACTTCTCGACGCCCGCCATACGCTGCATCTGATGGCCTTTTTTCATCAGTGGGTTGCCGTGGCTCTGTTTGCCGGTGCCGCACCAGAAATCGACGCAAACATTAGCCCCGCCCTGAGATTTCAGCCAGATGCCGGTACAACCCAGCCACCACATTGCAAATGTGCCCGGCGCGACCTGCTCCTGCTCGATCTCCTCATTCAGCCAGCTTCCCCACTCCGGGAAGGTGCTGAGGATCCATGATTCGCGGGTAATAGTGTTCACTTTACTCATAGTCAGACTCCCTCTCTATCACAAGTAATCATTTGGTGACGTGTTTTGATTGATATTGTCACCAATGAATCAGCATTGCAATGGTGTTCTGCGAGCGTTACGCCAATATAAAGCTGCTCTGATTAAAAATCATATACGTGATTTTTATGCTTTTTATTGTATAACTTATTGAAATAAATGATTTTTATTGGTATTGCGCAGATGCAGATAAAGACATTGCACTTAGGGAGGAAATAATTTGCGTGATACGTCACAAATAATCAAATTCAATCTTGTCGTGATTATTTGTGATTACTAGAGTGGGGGCCTGTTGTACGAACACCAGGCATCGTATTGCCTTTACCGGAGAGTGTTATGGAGATCCTCTACAGCGTCTTTACCGTATTTTTTAATCAGGTCATGACCAACGCCCCGCTGCTGTTGGGTATCGTGACGTGCCTGGGTTATATCCTGCTGCGTAAAAGCGTGAGCGTGATAATCAAAGGCACCATTAAAACCATCATCGGTTTTATGCTGCTTCAGGCGGGTTCAGGCATTTTAACCAGCACCTTTAAACCCGTTGTTGCCAAAATGTCGGAAGTCTATGGCATCAACGGCGCCATATCAGACACCTACGCCTCAATGATGGCCACTATCGAACGTATGGGAGATGCCTATAGTTGGGTAGGGTACGCCGTCCTGCTCGCACTGGCGCTGAACATCATTTACGTTCTGCTGCGTCGGATTACCGGCATCCGCACCATCATGCTCACCGGCCACATCATGTTCCAGCAGGCTGGATTGATTGCGGTTTCCCTCTATATCTTCGGCTACCCGATGTGGACCACCATTATCTGCACGGCGATCCTGGTCTCGCTCTATTGGGGCATCACCTCCAATATGATGTACAAGCCGACGCAGGAAGTGACCGACGGCTGCGGTTTCTCTATCGGCCACCAACAGCAGTTTGCCTCATGGATTGCCTATAAAGTCGCCCCCTATCTGGGGAAAAAAGAGGAGAGTGTTGAAGATCTGAAGCTGCCCGGCTGGCTGAATATCTTCCACGACAATATCGTCTCTACTGCCATCGTGATGACCATTTTCTTCGGTGCGATCCTGCTCTCATTCGGTATTGATACGGTGCAGGCGATGGCCGGTAAAACGCACTGGTCTATCTATATCCTGCAAACCGGCTTCTCCTTCGCGGTAGCGATTTTCATCATCACCCAGGGCGTGCGCATGTTCGTGGCCGAACTGTCTGAGGCCTTCAACGGTATTTCTCAACGCCTGATCCCTGGCGCCGTACTGGCAATTGACTGCGCGGCGATCTATAGCTTCGCGCCGAACGCCGTCGTCTGGGGCTTTATGTGGGGCACCATCGGCCAGCTGATTGCGGTGGGCATCTTGGTGGGCTGCGGCTCCTCCATCCTGATCATTCCTGGCTTTATCCCGATGTTCTTCTCCAACGCCACTATCGGCGTGTTCGCTAACCACTTTGGCGGCTGGCGCGCGGCGCTCAAGATCTGCCTGGTGATGGGCATGGTTGAAATCTTCGGCTGCGTGTGGGCGGTCAAACTGACCGGTATGAGCGCCTGGATGGGCATGGCGGACTGGTCGATTCTGGCACCGCCGATGATGCAGGGCTTCGCCTCTGTCGGCCTTGCCTTTATGGGCGTCATCATTCTGATTGCACTGGCGTATATGTTCTTCGCCGGCCGTACGCTGCGGGCGGAAGAAGATGCGGAAAAACAAACAGCAGAAGTTTCTGCTCACTAAGGAGTTTTGATTATGACCGTACGTATCCTGGCTGTGTGTGGCAATGGGCAAGGGAGCTCCATGATCATGAAGATGAAAGTGGACCAGTTTTTAACCCAGTCAAACATTGACCACACGGTAAACAGCTGCGCGGTGGGTGAATACAAAAGTGAACTGAACAGCGCGGACATCATCATCGCCTCTACCCACATCGCCGGTGAGATTAGCGTCGCAGGCAATAAATACGTGGTAGGGGTGCGCAACATGCTATCGCCTGCGGACTTCGGCCCAAAATTGCTGGAAGTGATCAAAGCGCACTTTCCGCAAGATGTGAAGTAAGGAGAGGCATATGAAATTACGTGATTCGCTGGCGGAGAATAACTCCATCCTTCTCCAGGCCGAAGCCAGCACCTGGCAGGAGGCGGTAAAGCTGGGCGTTGATCTGCTGGTTAAGGCGGATGTCGTTGAGCCGCGCTATTACCAGGCCATTCTTGATGGCGTTGAGCAGTTCGGGCCCTATTTTGTGATTGCGCCAGGGCTGGCGATGCCGCATGGCCGCCCGGAAGAGGGAGTCAAAAAAACCGGTTTCGCCCTGGTCACCCTGAAAACGCCGCTGGTGTTTAACCACGAAGATAACGATCCGGTAGACATCCTGATCACCATGGCGGCCGTTGATGCCAATACTCACCAGGAGGTGGGCATTATGCAGATCGTCAACCTGTTTGAAGATGAAGCCAATTTTGACCGTTTACGCGCCTGCCGTACCGCGCAGGACGTGCTGGATTTAATCGACAATGCCACTGCGGCGGCAGCTTAAAAGGGAGTTGAACATGTCATTACCAATGTTGCAGGTTGCGCTGGATAACCAGACTCTGGCCCACGCTTACGAAACCACGCGTCTGATTGCGGAAGAGGTGGACATTATCGAAGTGGGCACCATTCTGTGCGTAGGGGAGGGGGTCCGTGCCGTCCGCGATCTGAAAGCCCTCTATCCGCATAAGATTGTGCTGGCCGACGCTAAAATTGCCGATGCGGGCAAAATCCTGTCGCGGATGTGTTTCGAAGCCAATGCCGACTGGGTGACGGTCATCTGCTGTGCAGATATCAACACCGCGAAAGGCGCGCTGGAGGTCGCGAAGGAATTTAACGGTGATGTGCAGATCGAACTCACGGGCTTCTGGACCTGGGAGCAGGCAGAAGCGTGGCGCGCTGCAGGTATTCAGCAGGTGGTCTATCACCGCAGCCGCGATGCGCAGGCTGCGGGGGTTGCATGGGGCGAGGCGGATATCAGCGCCGTTAAGCGTCTGGCGGATATGGGCTTTAAGGTTACGGTGACGGGCGGGCTGGCGCTGGAGGATTTGCCGCTGTTTGCCGGTATTCCAATCCACGTCTTTATCGCCGGTCGCAGCATTCGCGATGCCGCCTCGCCGGTGGAAGCGGCGCGTCAGTTTAAACGTTCCATCGCCCAGCTGTGGGGATAAGGAGCGGTTATGTTAAGCAAACAGGTTCCGCTTGGCATCTATGAAAAGGCGCTCCCCACCGGGGAGTGCTGGCTTGAGCGGCTGCAGCTGGCGAAACGGCTGGGATTCGATTTCGTTGAAATATCGGTGGATGAGACGGATGCGCGCCTCTCCCGTCTCGACTGGAGCCGCGAGCAGCGTCTGGCGCTGGTGGACGCCGTCGCCGAAACCGGCGTAAGAGTTCCCTCGATGTGCCTGAGCGCCCACCGTCGTTTTCCGCTCGGCAGTGAAGATGACGCGGTGCGGGCGCAGGGCCTTGAGATCATGCGTAAAGCGATTCGCTTTGCGCAGGACGTCGGGATCCGCGTAATCCAGCTTGCCGGTTATGACGTTTACTATCAGGAAGCCAATGATGAGACGCGTCGTCGTTTCCGTGATGGCCTGAAAGAGAGCGTTGAAATGGCCAGCCGCGCGCAGGTCACCCTGGCGATGGAGATCATGGATTATCCGTTGATGAACTCCATCAGCAAGGCATTGGGTTATGCCCATTACCTGAATAATCCGTGGTTCCAGCTCTATCCCGACATCGGCAATCTCTCTGCGTGGGATAACGACGTGCAGATGGAGCTACAGGCCGGCATTGGGCATATCGTGGCGGTACATGTGAAGGATACCCGCCCCGGCGTCTTCAAAAACGTACCGTTTGGCAGCGGAGTCGTCGATTTTGAACGCTGTTTCCAGACGTTAAAACAGAGTGGCTATTGTGGGCCTTACCTGATCGAGATGTGGAGTGAAACGTCGGACGATCCCGAGCGCGACGTGGCGCAGGCGCGCGACTGGATACTTGAACGTATGGCGCGAGCCGGGCTTGGGGAGGAAGATCATGCAGCAGCTTAAACAGCAGGTATTTGAGGCAAACATGGATTTGCCGCGCTACGGTCTGGTGACCTTTACCTGGGGAAATGTCAGCGCGATTGACCGTCAGCGCGGGCTGGTGGCGATCAAACCCAGCGGAGTGGCCTACGAGACCATGCGCGTGGATGACATGGTGGTGGTGGACCTCAGCGGCAATGTGGTGGAGGGGCAATGGCGACCTTCATCTGATACCGCGACCCACCTGGCGCTCTATCGGCGTTATCCCTCCCTTGGCGGGATAGTGCATACCCACTCGACCCATGCGACCGCCTGGGCGCAGGCAGGGCTGGCGATCCCCGCGCTCGGCACCACCCATGCAGACTACTTCTTTGGCGATATCCCCTGCACGCGCGCGCTCACCGAAGAGGAGGTGCTCGGCGAGTACGAACTCAATACCGGCAAGGTGATCATTGAAACGCTGGGTGACGGCGAACCGCTGCACAGGCCGGGGATTGTGGTCTTTCAGCATGGCCCTTTCGCCTGGGGAAGTGATGCTCACGACGCCGTACACAATGCCGTGGTAATGGAAGAGGTGGCGAAAATGGCGTGGATAGCGCGAGGAATTAATCCACACCTGAAGCCTGTCGACAGCTATCTGATGAACAAACACTTTATGCGCAAGCATGGTGAAAATGCTTATTACGGGCAGAAATGAAAGCAAAAAAAGCCCCCGGGCAGGGGGCTAATGAGACTATGACAATTTTTTCGTTGTTGGCTTTCCTGGTGCTAGCGTCAAAGCGTTACCGATAGATATCTGCGCTGACGTGCATATTGCCGTTGCTGCCCGGTTCACGGGTGAGCATGACGTGATAGTAGCGGGCATCCCGCGCATCGGCTTCTGCATTAATGGCTTCAGTCGCTTCACTTTCCGTGGCGAAGTTATGGTTGATATAAATGACGCCCAGACTTTGCACATCATCCATATTTCTGGCCTGTCGCCCATCAACCTGAATGGCTGCTGTCGCGTTTGCACAAAGCAAAAGCGCAGCCAGAACGGCAAGGGTGATTTTTTTCATGATATGCGCTCCACGACTCACTACGGTGCGACGATATTCACGGCTGTCTTTTGTCCAGAGACAGGGTCTGATTAAAGTGTAAGCACGATTCTTACAGGCTATGGCGACCATTTCTGATGCAGTTGTTCAAAAAATCGCCGCGATCGGCCGTGAGTAATGGTAAATCACCCACTTAGACCCGCTTTGCGCTTTGTGCGAATTATTTGCGCAATCAGCTTGAGTTTCGAAGGGTGCGCAAGTATTATGACGCGTCAATTTTTCAGCCGACCTTTAACACGTTCCTTGCCTCCCCGGGCCTCGGCTGACCCAGACAGGAGGCTGAATAATCCGTAAGGAGCAATTCGATGCGTCATTACGAAATCGTTTTTATGGTCCATCCTGACCAGAGCGAACAGGTTCCGGGTATGATCGAGCGCTACACTGGTGCAATCACTGCAGCAGAAGGCACGATCCACCGTCTGGAAGACTGGGGCCGTCGTCAGCTGGCTTATCCGATCAACAAACTGCACAAAGCTCACTACGTTCTGATGAACGTTGAAGCTCCGCAGGAAGCGATCGATGAGCTGGAAACTAACTTCCGCTTCAACGATGCCGTTATCCGCAGCATGGTTATGCGTACCAAAAACGCAGTGACCGAAGCATCTCCGATGGTTAAAGCGAAAGACGAGCGCCGTGAGCGTCGCGATGATTTCGCAAACGAAACCGCAGATGATTCTGATGCTGGGGATTCTGAAGAGTAATTTCTGATGACCAACCGTCTGGTGTTGTCCGGTACCGTGTGCAGGACCCCACTTCGCAAGGTCAGCCCATCAGGAATTCCTCACTGCCAGTTCGTGCTTGAGCATCGTTCAGTGCAGGAGGAAGCCGGGTTTAACCGGCAGGCGTGGTGCCAAATGCCCGTTATTATTAGCGGTCACGAAAACCAGGCCATTACTCACAGTATAACGGTCGGTAGCGCAGTAACGGTTCAGGGGTTCATCTCTTGCCACAAGGCAAAGAACGGCCTGAGCAAACTTGTTCTGCATGCCGAGCAGATTGATTTGATAGATTCTGGAGACTAGCCAAATGGCACGTTATTTCCGTCGTCGCAAGTTCTGCCGTTTCACCGCGGAAGGCGTTCAAGAGATCGACTATAAAGATATCGCAACGCTGAAAAACTACATCACCGAAAGCGGTAAGATTGTCCCAAGCCGTATCACCGGTACTCGTGCAAAATACCAGCGTCAGCTGGCTCGCGCTATCAAACGCGCTCGCTACCTGTCTCTGCTGCCGTACACTGATCGTCATCAGTAATCGGGCACGGTCCATTAATACGACTTTAAGAGGATAAGGTAATGCAAGTTATTCTGCTTGATAAAGTAGCAAACCTGGGCAGCCTGGGTGATCAGGTAAACGTTAAAGCGGGCTACGCTCGTAACTTCCTGGTTCCACAGGGTAAAGCTGTTCCTGCTACCAAGAAAAACGTAGAGTTTTTCGAAGCACGTCGTGCTGAACTGGAAGCCAAACTGGCTGACGTTCTGGCGGCTGCTAACGCTCGCGCTGAGAAAATCAACGCACTGGGCACCGTTACCATCGCGTCTAAATCTGGCGACGAAGGTAAACTGTTCGGTTCCATCGGTACTCGCGACATCGCTGACGCTGTAACTGCAGCTGGCGTTGACGTTGCTAAGAGCGAAGTTCGTCTGCCGAACGGCGTTCTGCGTACCACCGGTGAGCACGAAGTGGACTTCCAGGTTCACAGCGAAGTCTTCGCGAAACTGGTTGTTAACGTTGTTGCTGAGTAAGTAATTACTCTTCACCACGTCGAAGCGCCGGCCTTGTGCCGGCGTTTTGCTTTTTAACGCCTCCTGTTACCTTCTTTGTGACTTGTATGGTGGCTATTCCTTACGCATTCCCTGATAATAAAATGAAACGCTATTTTATCTTTGGGATTTGTCATGGATACCGCTCTGCCTGCACCGCTTTTCTCCCGTAAAAACATCGTGTTTGCCAGCGCTACGCTGTGCTGTCTGCTATGGGGTAGCTCCTATCCCGCGATCAAGAGTGGCTACGAACTCTTTCATATCGCCACCAACGACATTCCATCAAAAGTGGTCTTTTCGGGTTATCGCTTTGTTTTTGCTGGCCTGCTATTGCTGCTGCTCGCTTTGGCCCAGCGCAAGCCGATTGGTCGGCTCAGCCCGCGCCAGTTCGGGCAACTGACGATACTGGGCCTGACGCAGACCACGATCCAGTACACGTTCTTTTATATCGGTCTGGCATACACAACGGGCGCCAAAGGGTCGATCATGAACGCGACCGCCACCTTCTTCAGCGTCATGCTGGCGCACTTTATCTATCAGAACGACAGGATCAGCTACAACAAAGCCCTCGGTTGTATCCTCGGGTTTGCCGGGGTGATGATCGTGAACTTTAACAGCGGCTTGCAGGACTTCCACTTCGTCTGGAACGGGGATGGTTTTGTGGTGCTGGCGGCGTTTATCCTCTCTGCCGCCACGCTGTACGGCAAACGCATCTCGCAGACGGTGGATCCGATGGTGATGACCGGCTGGCAGCTGGCGATAGGTGGTGTGATGCTGGTGGCAGGCGGCTATATCACCGGCGGAACGCTGGCCGTTCCCAGCGTCAAAGCGGCGGCCATCCTGGGCTACCTGACTCTGCTCTCCTCGGTGGCGTTTGCACTGTGGAGTTTGCTGCTGAAACACAACCGCGTCAGTATGATCGCCCCGTTCAACTTCTTAGTGCCGGTGGCCGGAACCGTCCTCTCGGCCATTTTCCTCGGTGAAAATATCCTGGAGATCAAATATGTCGTGGCGCTGGTGCTGGTCTGCTCTGGGATCTGGTGGGTGAATAAAGTCAGTGGAAAAGAGGCCCGGTAAGCGTTACGCCACCGGGCGAAGCGCTATCTGGCGCGGATGAAGCTGCCGTCAGACTGACGGGTAAACAGCACCTGCTGGCCGTTGCCGCTGTCAATGGTCAGCCCTGTCACCACGCCGCTCGCATTCTGGCGAATCTGCACCATCTGGCCGTTTTGCAGGTTGCTCAGCGGCTTGCCTGGCCCCTCAACCTGCGCCATGGCATAGACGTCGGTCGGCGGCAGGTTGTGATCGCGGAACAGCTGCGCCATCGTTTTGCCCGACTCTACACGGTAGGAACGCCACTGCTGTTCAATACCGGGAGGGGATTGCTGGGATTGCACCGGCGCGGCGGCCTGCTCCTGGGGCTGCTCTTCCTGAATCGGCTCCGGCTCAACAGGCGCGACCTGGCCGGGATCGTTAGAGGGTGACACCAGCTGCGTTTGCATCGGCTGTGAATCTGGCTGCGGCTGCGTCTGCGAACGGAAATCCAGTTCGGCATCACGACGCACGGGCGCTGTGGCGCTGTCGTCCGCGCCGCCTGGCAGCAGAAAACCGACAATGACCATCAGCGCACCGATAATAATGCCTCTGCGGTGCAGCGGCGGCAGCGGGTCCATGATGCGAAAGTTATCTGGCGCATGCCAGATTTTCGTCAGGGTAGGTTTTAGTTCAAATGGCCCGGGCATGGCTCTCCTCCTGCTCCGCGTCTTTTTTCCTGTCCCGAGAAGTATAGTTTGCTAACTGCCTGATGAGCGTAACAAAGCCAGCTTCCGTGACACGCATTCGGGAAAAATCCAGATAGCCTCTATTGTTTCCGTTTCGTCGTAATTTGTCATCTTTCCATAAGACAAAGTTTTACCGGATGGAAGGTGGCTGTTATGCTGCCCGCTACTTTAAATGTGATGGAAGGAAATCCCATGACCACCCCGACTTTTGACACAATCGAAGCGCAGGCAAGCTACGGCATTGGTTTGCAGGTAGGACAGCAGCTGAGCGAATCAGGTCTGCAGGGTCTGTTACCTGAAGCGCTGGTGGCGGGTATCGCCGATGCGCTGGAAGGTAAACAACCAGCGGTTCCGGTAGATGTGGTTCACCGCGCGCTGCGTGAAATCCACGAACGTGCAGACGCTGTGCGTCGCGCCCGTTTCGAAGAGATGGCTGCGGCAGGCGAGAAATTCCTTGAAGAGAACCGTGAGCGTGAAGGCGTGAACAGCACCGAAACCGGTCTGCAGTTCCGCGTTATCACCCAGGGCGAAGGTCCAATCCCGGCGCGTACCGACCACGTTCGCGTGCACTACACCGGTAAACTGATTGACGGCACCGTGTTCGACAGCTCTGTTGCCCGCGGCGAACCGGCAGAATTCCCGGTAAACGGCGTGATCCCAGGCTGGATCGAAGCCCTGACCCTGATGCCGGTGGGTTCTAAATGGGAGCTGACTATCCCACAGAACCTGGCCTACGGCGAGCGTGGCGCTGGCGCCTCTATTCCGCCATTCAGCACCCTGGTCTTTGAAGTTGAGCTGCTGGAAATCCTGTAAGCGGCCTCTCCTCTTCCTCTCCCCGGCAGGGGAGGGGAAATTAGTTAAAAAACCTATAGTTATGCCCCAATCAACAGATTATCTTGCAAAAGGTCACAGTAAGTGTATTTTTGTGAGCTGTCTTGCGTGGCTTAAGTGATATGTCACTCAATTTCAACATATTGTTAACATAATATTTAAATCAAAGTATTCATCCCGCCGATTCTTACCTAATATCGATGTGTCCTTAACCGGGGCATCGCTTTTCGACGTAATAAAGGGCCAGAAGAGCCTAAACAACACAGGCAGTAACAACAGGAAAACATCACATGGTAGATCAGGCAAAAGTCGTTGCCGACGAAGAGGCACCGTCTGAACAATCGCTACGGCGAAATCTCACAAACCGTCATATTCAGCTTATCGCCATCGGCGGCGCTATCGGTACCGGGCTGTTTATGGGGTCAGGCAAAACCATCAGTCTTGCCGGGCCGTCGATCATTTTTGTCTATATGATCATCGGCTTTATGCTCTTTTTCGTGATGCGGGCAATGGGCGAGCTGCTGCTCTCGAATCTCGAATACAAATCCTTTAGCGACTTTGCCTCCGACCTTCTCGGGCCGTGGGCGGGCTATTTCACCGGCTGGACCTACTGGTTCTGCTGGGTGGTGACCGGGATGGCCGACGTCGTCGCCATTACGGCTTACGCGCAGTTCTGGTTCCCGGGACTGTCGGACTGGGTGGCCTCGCTGGCGGTCATCATTCTGCTGCTGAGCCTTAACCTCGCCACCGTAAAAATGTTCGGTGAGATGGAGTTCTGGTTCGCGATGATCAAAATTGTCGCCATTGTCGGCCTGATTGTGGTCGGCCTGGTGATGATCATGACCCACTTTACCTCCCCGAGCGGCGTGCAGGCCTCGTTCACCCATCTGTGGAATGACGGGGGCTGGTTCCCGAAAGGGTTGAGCGGATTCTTTGCCGGCTTCCAGATTGCGGTCTTCGCCTTTGTGGGGATTGAGCTGGTGGGAACCACTGCCGCAGAAACCAAAGATCCTGAGAAGTCTCTGCCGCGGGCGATTAACTCCATTCCCGTGCGTATCATCATGTTCTATGTCTTCGCGCTGATCGTCATTATGTCGGTGACGCCGTGGAGCTCCGTGGTACCCAGCAAGAGCCCGTTCGTTGAGCTGTTTGTGCTGGTCGGTTTACCGGCGGCGGCAAGCCTGATTAACTTCGTGGTGCTGACCTCCGCGGCCTCTTCGGCCAACAGCGGCGTCTTCTCCACCAGCCGTATGTTGTTTGGTCTGGCGCAGGAAGGGGTGGCGCCGAGCGCGTTCGCCAAGCTCTCTAAACGTGCGGTACCGGCGAAAGGGCTGACCTTCTCCTGTATCTGTCTGCTGGGCGGCGTGGTGATGCTCTACGTGAACCCAAGCGTGATTGGCGCCTTCACCATGATCACCACGGTTTCGGCGATCCTGTTCATGTTCGTCTGGACCATCATCCTCTGCTCGTACCTGGTGTACCGCAAACAGCGTCCGCACCTGCATGAAAAATCCATCTATAAGATGCCGTGGGGTAAGCTGATGTGCTGGGTCTGCATGGCGTTCTTCGTGTTTGTGCTGGTACTGCTGACGCTGGAAGAGGATACCCGTCAGGCGCTGATGGTCACGCCGCTGTGGTTTATCGCCCTGGGGCTGGGCTGGCTGTTGATCGGTAAGAAACGTATGGCTGGCATGCGTTAATTGTGTTGTGCCGGGTGGCGGCTGCGCCTTACCCGGCCTACGGTTCGTTGCTTTTGTAAGCCCGGTAAGCGCTAACGCTACCGGGCTTTTTTATTCCCCGGCCAGCGCCCGTGGGAACAGGACGTTATTCTCCAGACTGATGTGCTCCATCAGATCGTCGATCATCTCGTTAATGCCGTTATACATCGCGCGCCAGGTGGTGCAGGCATCCGCAGGTGGGGTCACGTTATGGGTGATGTGCTTGATCACCTCAATCAGTTCACCGGCGTCGTCGTGCTCGCTTTCCATCACGCTGATCGGCCCCATCGCCTGGCTGCCCATTCCCTGTTTGATCATCGGGAACAGGATCTGCTCCTCTTTCATCATGTGGCTGGAGAGCTCTTCATGCAGCAGGGTCAGGTTTTTCGCCAGGCCGCGCGGAACAGAGGCTTTATCGGCATGGACGCGCTCAACTTTGGTGGCCTGCAGGATCAGCTCCGGCAGCTGTTCGCGGTGGCGATCGTGAAAGCGCACGATGATGTGATCGATGATTTCGGCCAGCGCCACGCTGCGCCACTCTTTTTCCAGCGGCTGCTCGGCCAGCTTCGCCAGTTCTGCTTCGATGAGGTCCAGATCCAGTTCCTTACGCGACGCGGCACGCGCCAGGGTTTGCTTACCGCCGCAGCAGTAATCCATATCGTATTTACGAAACAGCGCGGAAGCGCGTGGGATGGAGAGCGCCAGCTCGCCTAAAGGTTGGTCGCGGAAGGCCATGGTCGTTACCTCATCGTTATTTGATAAGATGTATTTTAAATGCATCTTTTAGGCGAAGCTATAACCCTTTATAGGCAGGGGTAAAAAAGCGATACAGATCACAAAAAAATGCCGATTTAACTCTATGAATGGATTTAAAAAACGGGTTTAGAAACTTTTTAAAGGCACAGAGACGGTAAACAACCCGCTGCGCCTGCCGATAGATACAGGTCAGACAATACCTGCATATAAAAAAGGCAACGCATGTTTAAACGTATAAAAGTGATAACCCTTCTGATTTCGGTGCTGCTGGCGCTCGGGATCATGCAACTGATCTCCGCCGGCATTTTCATTAACGCGCTTAATAACGACAAAGAGAACTTCACCGTTTCCCAGGTCTCCAGCCAGAATGTGGCCGAGTTCACCGACGCCTGGATCAGCCTTAACCAGGCGCGCGTCACCCTCAACCGCGGCATGCTGCGCCTGCAAAGCAGCATGGCTTCGCAGATCAACGGCGGGCAGCTGAACGAGCTGGTCAACACGGCAAAAAATCTGCTGGCAGACGCCCAGTCCCATTACGACAAATACTACGCGCTGCCGGAAACGCCGGGCCTGGATGAAAAACTTTCCAGCCAGCTGGAAGAGCAGTACCGCATCTACTCGGCCACCCTGACCCAGATGAACCTTCTGCTCTCCCAGGGCAACCTCGAAGATATGTTTAAGCAGAACGCCGAGCAGAAGCAGACCGCAATGCAGAAAGTCTATCGTGAATGGCGCCAGGCGCAGGCAGCCCTTACCGATAAAGGCATTGAAGATAACGAGAGCGACTACAAACGCATCCTGTGGATCCTTTCCGGGATGATGCTTCTGGTGATCGCCGTGATTGTCTCCAGTTGGATCGCCATGCGCCGTGTGCTGCTGCTGCCGCTGCAGGAGGTCATCGATCATATTCGCGCTATCGCCGCGGGCGACCTGACGCAGCCTGTTGACGTTCAGGGCAAAAACGAAATGGCGGTGCTGGCCTATAACGTTCACGAGATGCAGAAGGCGCTGGCGAACACCGTAGGTGTGGTGCGTGAGGGCTCCGACACCATTTATACCGGCGCGGGTGAAATCTCCGCAGGCAGCAACGATCTCTCTTCCCGTACCGAGCAGCAGGCGGCCTCGCTGGAAGAGACCGCCGCCAGCATGGAACAGCTGACCGCCACCGTGAAGCAGAACGCCGATAATGCCCGTCAGGCGTCACGCCTGGCGCTGGATGCCTCAAGCACCGCCAAAAAAGGCGGAAACGTGGTGGAAGGGGTGGTGCGCACCATGGACGAGATCGCCAACAGTTCCAGCAAAATCGCCCAGATCACCAACGTGATTGACGGCATCGCCTTCCAGACCAACATCCTGGCGCTGAATGCGGCGGTAGAAGCGGCGCGTGCCGGGGAGCAGGGACGCGGATTTGCGGTGGTGGCAGGGGAAGTTCGCACTCTGGCCCAGCGCAGCGCCCAGGCGGCGAAAGAGATCAAAGGGCTGATTGACGACTCGGGTGCCCGGGTCAGCGCCGGTTCCGCGCTGGTGAATGAGGCCGGGGAGACGATGGCGGAGATCGTCAGCGCCGTAACCCGCGTCACCGACATCATGGGCGAAATTGCGTCCGCCTCTGATGAGCAAAGCCGGGGTATCGATCAGGTCGGCCAGGCGGTGGCCGAGATGGATCGCGTGACCCAACAGAACGCCTCGCTGGTGGAGGAGTCTGCGGCGGCAGCGGCAGCGCTGGAAGAGCAGGCGGCACGCCTGAACGAGGCGGTGGCGGTATTTAAGATTGCGAAGGGCCCGGTGGCTAAGGCTGCGCCGGTGAAAACCTATGCTGCAAAAGCCAAACCGGTACAGGCGACGACCGACGCAAACTGGGAAACCTTCTGACAGAGGCCGGGTGGCGCTAACGCTTACCCGGCCTACGGAACGCATGACTTTGTAGGCCCGGCAAGCGCAGCGCCGCCGGGCAATAATTACAGCTCCGAAGCCGGAACGACCGAAATTTTTTCCGGCTTTGCTTTTACCGCAATCACCACCCCCACCACCAGCAACACAATTCCCGTGCCGGTTAACAGCGGCGGCAGGCTCTGGCGCATCAGGAAGGTATAGAGCAGACCGGCCAGGGTTTCGAAGACAATCAGCGGCCCTAAGATCACCGTCGGTAATTTCTGGCTGGCGACGTTCCAGCACAGGGCGCCCACCCATGAGCAGCAGACGGCAATCGCCAGCATCAGACCGAGAAAGACCCATGGCCGTGGCCCCAGCGGCAGGGCAAAGTCCGGCTGCTGCACGTTCAGCCATGCGCAGGCGGCAAGGTAGCCCAGTAACGAGACCGGCAGTGTCACCAACGCCTGGGCGGTGGCCCACATCATCGGATGTTTGTCGGGGTTTTCCCGCAGCCAGCGGGCGTTACGCAGGGCGTACCATGCCCAGCAGACCACCGACACCGACGCCAGCAGGATCCCCGAAACATAGCGCCAGCCACTGCCTCCGGCCACGCCGTGACGCAGCTCGGCGATATTCACGCACACCAGCCCCAGCGCAATGGCAAACAGCCCCGGGAGCATCTTTGACCACGCCAGCTTACCATCGCGCTGGCTGTAGAGCAGGTTGGCGAACACCGGGATCACCACCGGCAGCGTGCCGATGATCATGGTCGACACCGGGGCCCCGGTACGCTGGATCGCGCTTGCCAGGCAGACGTAATAGATCAGGTTGCCCATCATCGTCAGAGACAGGGCGGTGAGCCAGTCCCGGCCTTTCAGCTGGCGTAACCGCGCCCGGCCGAGCCAGGCGATCGGCAGGGCGATCAGCCCCAGCGCCAGATAGCGTCCCATCGACTGTAGCGCCGCCGGGTATTCCGGGACGATCAGCGGCCCGACAAAAATCAGCCCCCACATTAACCCTGCAAGCAGGGCATACAACACGCCGCTAATCATTTTTCCCTTCCTCTGCTCTGAACCTGCTGGCAGTGTAGAAAGGCAACAGAGGGCGGTATTGTATGAGATTGCGCATTAGCGCTGCGTTACCTGTTTCTGGTAGCGCACCGGGGTAATGCCATAGCGACGGGTAAAGGCCCGGGTCAGGTGCGACTGATCGGTCAGGCCCGTCGCGGCGGCCACCTCTGCCGCCGGGAGTCCCTGGGTGAGAAAGGCTTTGGCGCGCCACAGGCGGATCGCCATCAGCATCTGATGCGGTGTGACGTGAAAATGGGCTTTGAACTGGCGCTGGAAATGGTACGGGCTGAGCGACACCACCTGCGCCAGCTCATCGAGGGTCAGGGAGTGCATATAGTTGTCATGGAGATAGTCGCGCACGCGCTCGAAGCGATGCGCCCCTTCTTTTGCGACCGGCGCATGACGCGCCAGCGGCTGGAAGGTATCAATCAGATCCAGCAGCAGGCCCTTTTGCGCCAGCGGATCGTCGGTGTGCCACAGACCGTAGATCAGCTGACAGATCTGCTGCGAACGGCGGGGATCGTGGCGGGTGACGTCGCTGAACCACCAGTGGCGGATGCCTGTCACCTCCTCCAGCAGGTCCGGTTCGAGATAGATCATCCGGTAGCGCCAGCCGTCGGCGGTTTCGGCCTCGCCGGTGTGCAGCTCGTCGGGATTCATGGTGACGACGGAGTGGACGGGGGCGACGTACTGCGTGCCGCGATAGCGGAAGCGTTCGGCACCGGCTTCAATGGCGCCGATACCGAAGGCCTCGTGAGTGTGGGGTTCAAAGGCGTAGCGGGAGATGTGGGCGTGATACAGCTCCACGCCCGGCACCTGCGCCAGATGGCGAAAGCGCGCGCTGTCTCTCTCATCGAAAAACTGTTCAGGTACGCCTTGCACGGTGAGCCTCCTCGCGGGTCAGAGTCTCATTATCAGAGATGACCCGCAGGGATGCCACACTAATTAACCATGTTTTAACAATTACAGGATATGCTTCACGCTCTCCGCAAGCGTGGTGGTCGGGCGGCCCAGCAGGGCGCTCAGGGTGCGGCTGTCATCAAACAGACCGCCTTTCGAGGCACCAACATCGGAGTCGGCCAGCATCTCCGCCAGACCCGCCGGCAGACCCACTCCCTTCAGCGCGGCGGCAAAATCCGCTTCGCTCAGGTTCTGATAGACCACGTTTTTACCGCTCTGGCGGCTCAGCTCGGCAGCAAGCTCGCTTAATGTCCACGCCTGGTCGCCTGCCAGCTCATAAACTTTACCGGCATGACCCTCTTCGCTGATAACGCGGGCCGCAGCGGCGGCATAGTCGGCGCGGGTGGCGGAGGCGATTTTGCCTTCACCGGCAGCACCAATAAACACGCCGTGTTCCAGCGCAGGCGGGGCGCTGGCGAGGTAGTTTTCGGTGTACCAGCCGTTACGCAGCAGAGCGTAAGGAATGCCCGATTCGGCCAGCGCTTTTTCGGTGGCGACGTGCTCCACATGCAGGCCCAGCGGGGAGGTGTCGGCATGCAGCAGGCTGGTGTAGGCGATAAATTTCACGCCCGCCGCCTTCGCCGCGTTAATGACGTTCTGGTGCTGCGGCGCACGCTGGCCCACTTCGCTGGAGGAGATCAGGAGCAGTTTATCCACGCCCGCGAGTGCGGCGGTGAAGGCAGCCTGGTCGGTATAATCGGCCTGACGCACGGTCACGCCCTGCTGACTCAGCGCCTCAGCCTTCGCCGGGTTACGTACAATGGCGACCAGCTGGCTCGCCGGAACGGTTTTCAGCAGCTGTTCAATAACGCGTTGGCCAAGCTGGCCGGTAGCGCCTGTAATCGCGATCATGATGAATATCCTTCGTCTCGGGTGAATGTTGTGGCACACTATCACTCAAACTAACTTTTAGTAAGTACGTACAAAAAGGTAAGTATCTCATGGCAAACCCAACCCTAAGCGAGCAAATGCGCGACGGCAATCTCTTTGCCGAGCAGTGCCCTTCCCGGGATGTGCTCAAGCATGTGACCAGCCGCTGGGGCGTGCTGATTCTGGTGGCGTTGCGTCAGGGAACACATCGCTTTAGCGATCTGCGGCGCAAGATGGGCGGGGTGAGCGAGAAGATGCTGGCCCAGTCGCTACAGGCGCTGGAGCAGGATGGCTTTGTCAATCGTGTGTCGTATCCGGTAGTGCCCCCGCACGTGGAGTACAGCCTGACCCTGCTGGGGGAAGAGGTGAGTGAGAAGGTGGCGGCGCTGGCCGACTGGATCGAGCTGAATTTGCCCCAGGTGATGAGTCACCGGGATGAACGTGCGGCCTGATGCCGGGTGGCGGCTACGAGTGTTGTAGGCCCGGCAAGCGCAGCGCCACCGGGCATTGTGCGGTCTGTTTGCCGGGTGGCGGCTGCGCCTTACCCGGCCTGGGAAACGGCAACGTGCTTTTACCTGCTTAAATCTAACTGATAAATCGCAAATCCAATCTCATCGGTCGCGACCTGCTGCATCGGGTACTGCGCTTTCTCTTTGATAAACGCCGCCGCTTTTTCCGTTGGCGCGGTCTCAAAGCGGATATCCAGCTTCACATCGCTGTGAACAGGGGCCAGACGCCAGTTGTTATCCGCTGCCGGATGGATTTCGCCGCTCTTCTTCGACTGCTCGCCAATCCACGTTGCCAGCACCGAACGGTTCTCATCCGGTGAGGCGAAGGCGATATGGCTGTCGCCGGTCCCGGCAAACTTACCGCCGTAGGCGCGGTAGTTGTTGGTCGCCACCAGGAAGGTCGCTTTCGGATCAATTGGCTTGCCGTTAAAGGTCAGGTTTTTAATGCGTTCGGCCTGGGCATTCACCACCTGGCACTCGCCGTCATATTTCGCCGGCTGGGAGACATCAATCTGGTACTCCACCCCGTCGATCACATCGAAGTTATAGGTGCGGAAACCGTCCCAGTTAATCAGCGACTGCGGTTTGGTGCTGGTCGGGTCGATCTGGTTAAACTGGCCCGCGGAACACTCCAGCCACTCCTTCACCTCCTGGCCCGTGGCTTTGACCACCACCAGTGTGTTCGGATAGAGATAGAGATCGGCGGCGTTCCGGAAGGTCAGTTGGCCTTTTTCAACTTCAACATAGCTGGCCGGATCGTTCTTGCGACCACCCACTTTAAACGGCGCCGCAGCGGAGAGGACCGGCAGTTTCGCCAGATCGGGATCGCCCTGAATATAGCGCTCCACGTAGGCTTTCTGCGCCATATTCACCACCTGCACGGTAGGATCGTCCTGCACCAGCGCCAGGTAGCTGTACATGTTGTCGGCGGATTTGCCGATGGGTTTGCTGACAAACTCGCGGGTGGCGTCGTGATCGTGCTTCAGCACCTCGATGATATTTTTATCTTCGCCCACCAGCGCTTTTTTAGCGGCCAGATCGTAGATCGGTCGCGCTTCGGCTTTCGACTGGGTGACCTGCCATTTGCCGCCGTCATTATTGAGCACCAGATCGACCACCCCAAGGTGATCCCCCCACATGCCCGGCATCACCGCGGGCACGCCGTTCAGGGTACCTTTGGCAATGTCCTCCCCTTTAATGCTGGCGAAGTCTTTACCCGGGAAGACCGCGTGGGCGTGGCCGAAGAGAATAGCGTCCACCCCTTTCACTTCGCTGAGGTAGTAGACCGAGTTTTCCGCCATCGCCTGGTATGGGTCGGCAGAGAGCCCCGAGTGGGCTACTACCACCACCAGATCGGCGCCTTTTTCGCGCATCTCCGGCACATACTTGCGGGCGGTTTCGGTGATGTCATTAACCGTCACTTTGCCGCTCAGGTTGGCCTTATCCCAGGTCATGATCTGCGGCGGGACAAAGCCGATATAGCCGATCTTCAGGGTCTGCGGTTTCCCGTCCTGATCGACTACGGTGGTCTCTTTGATCAGGTAAGGGGTAAAGAGCGGCTTCTGGGTCTTAACGTCGATGATATTGGCGTTAACGTACGGGAATTTGGCCCCTGAAAGCGCCATATGCAGATAGTCCAGCCCGTAGTTAAACTCATGGTTACCCAGGTTACCCACCGCGTAATCCAGGGTATTTAGCGCCTTGTAGACCGGATGCACATCGCCCTTTTTCAGACCTTTCGCCGCCATGTAATCGCCAAGAGGACTACCCTGAATTAAGTCCCCGTTATCGACCAGGACGCTGTTTTTCACTTCGCTACGGGCTGCGTTAATCAGGCTTGCGGTACGCACCAGACCAAATTTTTCCGTCGGGGCGTCTTTGTAGTAGTCGAAGTCCATCATATTGCTGTGCAGGTCGGTGGTTTCCAGAATGCGGAGATCAACCGTCGCTGCCTGTACGCTCGCCGCAATCAGCGTCGCCAGGAGCGTTGCGCTAAACTTAATCATCAGAGGAGTCCTTTTATTCGATCCAGGCCACAAAAGAATATGTATCTATATTTTTTTGCTTACAGAATTGTGAATCCTGCCAGAAAAAAGGGCCCTGAAACCGGAATTGCTTCACAGATAGCGGATTTATTCACAATGCGATATAAATAAAACAAAGAGTTATACCCACTGTGATAACAAAGAGGTGGAGAATGTTAGATAAAATTTGTCAGCTCGCACGGGAAGCGGGCGAGGCCATTATGCAGGTCTACGATGGTAAGATCCCGATGGATACGATCCGTAAAATCGACGACTCCCCGGTGACCGCAGCCGATCTTGCGGCGCACGGCGTGATCCTGAAAGGCTTGCAGGCGTTAACGCCCGATATCCCTGTGCTTTCCGAAGAAGATCCCCAGCCCTGGGAGGAGCGCCAGCACTGGCAGCGTTACTGGCTGGTTGATCCGCTGGACGGCACCAAAGAGTTCCTCAAGCGTAACGGTGAATTTACGGTAAATATTGCCCTGATTGATAAAGGCAAAGCGGTGCTGGGGGTAGTCTACGCCCCGGTGCTGAAGGTGATGTACAGCGCCGCCGAAGGCAAAGCGTGGAAAGAGGAGTGCGGGGTGCGCAACCCGATCCAGGTGCGTGACGCCCGGCCACCGCTGGTGGTGATCAGCCGCTCTCACTCGGATAACGAACTTGAGGAGTATCTACATCAGCTGGGCGAGCACCAGACAACGTCGATCGGGTCATCGCTGAAGTTCTGCCTGGTGGCAGAAGGGCAGGCGCAGCTCTATCCCCGCTTTGGGCCAACCAACGTCTGGGATACGGCGGCAGGCCATGCCGTTGCCGCCGCCGCGGGCGCCCATGTTCACGACTGGCAGGGCAAGCCGCTCGACTATACCCCGCGGGAATCTTTCCTTAATCCAGGCTTCCGGGTCTCGCTTTACTGACCGACCAACTTATGCAGCAGGGCGACCACCTGCTGCACCTCCTCCTGGGTCAGCGCCCCATCTTTCGCCCACTGCACTTTACCTTGCTTGTCCAGCACGACGGCGGCTGAGCTCTCTTCTTCCAGCTGCCAGGCGCCGCGCGCCGCGCCGTTACTGTCGACGATGAACTGTGACCATGGGTAGAGCTTTTTATTGCTCTCCAGGCTGCTGCGCACGAACATGCCGGAACCCGGTATCGCATCATCGGTATTCACTATGGTAGTGGTCTGATAAGTATCTTTTGGTAAATGTGCCGACTTGATCGCTTCAATCAGGGTTGCGTTTTTCTCTTTTGCCGAAGTGCGACCGGCAATATGTAGCACCACTCGCACTTTGCCAGGAAGCTGCGCGCTATTCCAGGTTTTGTAGCTAAACTCATTATTGTCGAGGATCAATTCTCCCCGGTCGGCAATGCCCACCGGTGGCACTCGTTGTCCCTTCTCAAAATTATGTGCGGAAGCCATCAGTGGCAGCATCAGGCAGGCAGTTGCCAGGATGTTACGTATGGTCATGGTGTTTTCCTTTTTGTTTTATTAGCAGGTGATCCGACCACTTGGTCTGATGTTTTAATCATAAGTGCGATCGCGGCGCTTTACCCGCAATCCCGGTGCCAGAGTGAGGGGGAACGCACATATCTGCACAAAAACGATGGCTTATACTGCCCAAAAGTTACGATTGCAAAGAATATTCTGATTATTTGTCATCAAAAGGTAAATAAACTTATGCAGACTGGGTATCACCATTTTTCTCGTCTATAGTCATTGGGCAACAAAATTTGCGCTCCAGAGGGTCGGCCCGATTGTGGTGCCGCAAGAGCGTATGATTCGCAGGAGATAATAGAATGAAAATTTTTCAACGCTACAATCCGCTTCAGGTAGCTAAATACGTAAAAATCCTGTTCCGTGGACGGTTGTATATCAAGGACGTTGGCGCTTTTGAGTTTGATAAGGGCAAAATCCTTGTCCCAAAAGTGAAGGATAAACAGCACTTTTCTGTGATGTCCGAAGTCAACCGTCAGGTTATGCGTCTGCAAACTGAGATGGCTTAACCAACGTGCTATGCAGTAAAAGAAACGGCTCCCGATGGGAGCCGTTGATGTTTCTGGTTTAGGCCGAGGCGTTCTCTTCAGCATCCGGCATTTTTGGCACCAGCACCGTCGGTTTGTTGTCGATGCGCGTCACCAGCAGCTGGTCGATGCGGTAGTTGTCGATATCCACCACCTCGAACTTATATCCCGAGAACTTCACCGAGTCGGTGCGTTTCGGGATTTTACGCAGCATAAACATCATAAAGCCGCCAATGGTCTCGTAGTTGCCCGACTGCGGGAACTCGTCGATGTCCAGCACGCGCATCACGTCGTCGATAGGCGTACCGCCGTCCACCAGCCATGAGTTCTCATCGCGCGCCACAATCTGCTCTTCCAGACCCTGGCCCACCAGATCGCCCATCAGGGTGGTCATGACATCATTCAGGGTGATGATCCCCACCACCAGCGCGTATTCGTTCATGATCACCGCAAAGTCTTCCCCGGCGGTTTTGAAGCTTTCCAGCGCTTCGGAGAGCGTCAGGGTGTCCGGGACAATCAGGGTATTGCGGATCTGCACCCCGCTGTTCAGCGTCAGGCTCTGGTTCGCCAGCACGCGGTTCAGCAGGTCTTTGGAGTCGACATAACCGATGATGTGATCGATATCTTCATTACAGACCAGGAACTTGGAGTGCGGATGTTCCGCCACCTTTTTCTTCAGGCTCTGCTCATCTTCGTGCAGATCGAACCAGATCACGTTCTCACGCCCGGTCATGGAGGACGGCACGGTACGGGACTCCAGCTCAAACACGTTCTCGATCAGCTCATGCTCCTGCTTACGCAGCACCCCCGCCAGCGCGCCAGCTTCAAATACCGCGTAGACGTCGTCAGAGGTGATGTCATCTTTACGCACCATCGGCAGCTTAAACAGACGGAAAATGGTATTGGCCAGGCCGTTAAAGAACCACACCAGCGGGCGGAACACGAAGAGACAGAAGCGCATCGGGTTGATGATGCGCAAAGCCACAGCTTCTGGCGCAATCATACCGATGCGTTTCGGGGTCAAATCGGCAAACAGAATGAACAGGCCAGTCACCAGTGAGAAGGAGAGAATGAAGCTCAGCTGCTCGGAAAGCTCAGGGGAGAAGTATCGGGAGAAAACGCTATGGAATGCGGGCGAGAATGCAGCATCACCCACAATACCGCCAAGAATGGCGACCGCATTGAGGCCGATTTGCACCACGGTAAAGAACATCCCCGGGTTTTCCTGCATTTTCAGGACGCGTTGGGCATTGAGATCGCCATCATCGGCGAGCAGTTTAAGTTTAATTTTACGGGATGCGGCCAGAGAGATTTCTGAAATAGAGAAAAATGCACTGACAGCGATGAGACAAAGTATTACTAAAATACTGTTTAACATATCTTATCCGGCTTCTCGCCAGATCCTCGGAGGGAAGTTGGTCATACAGGTGTGTAGATATTTTGAACACCGGTCCGAAGCGGTAGGCCGGTTATTTCGAGGGGTAGTATAGCGTAAACGGCTGTAAAGTCGCCAGAGATCGCTTTTTGAGCCGGTTTTGCTCGTCAACAGGCAAAACCGGCTTACTGTTATGCCAGCTGAGGCGGCAGGCAGACACCAATGCCACCGATACCGCAGTAGCCGTACGGATTTTTATGCAGATACTGCTGGTGGTCGTCTTCCGCATAATAGAACGGTAAGGCGTTGGTGATTTCGGTCGTCACCGGGCGATCGTCGCCGGCGGCGTGCATCGCCTGCTGGAAGCGCGCCAGACTGTCGCGGGCGGCGGCATCCTGTTCCGGCGTGAGCGGATAGATCGCCGAGCGGTACTGGGTACCGTGGTCATTGCCCTGACGCATACCCTGCGCAGGATCGTGGTTTTCCCAGAATACCTGCAGCAGCTGTTCGTAGCTGACGACGTTCGGATCATATACTACCCGTACCGCTTCGGCGTGACCGGTCTGCCCGGAGCAGACTTCGCGGTAGGTTGGGTTCGGGGTATAGCCCCCGGTATAGCCTGCCGCGGTGCTGTAGACGCCCGGCAGTTGCCAGAAGAGGCGCTCCACGCCCCAGAAACAGCCCATCGCGAACAGGGCAATTTCCATCCCCTCCGGGACGTTAGTCATGGAGTGGCCGTTAACGGCATGGAGAGTGGCGACAGGCATAGGGGTGTTACGTCCCGGTAATGCGTCCGCCTGAGCAACCAGGTGCTTTTTATCGAATAAACTCACGGTGTGGCCTCCGGGTGGGTGATGTTTGGGTTAAGGTTGTCACGACGCGTTTAATTGAACACAATAAATGCGGTGAATGAGTCTAGATTTAAACATAAGAAATATTAGGGTGTTTAACCATTTTTCAACCCGCGTATTGGGTTTTGGGCCTTTGCCGTGATTTGCTGCGGAGCGGCACTTCATATGCTTCCAGGGGTGGAAACAAGGATATTCAGGAGAAAACGTGCCAAAAATCCGCCAGTTATGTTTAGCCAGTCTCTTGCTGACAAGCGGAGTCACCAGCGCGGCGAACGTTCGTTTACAGGTTGAGGGGCTATCCGGGGCGCTGGAAAAAAACGTACGCGCGCAGCTCTCCACTATTGAGAGCGACGAAGTGACGCCCGATCGTCGCTTTCGCGCCCGCGTGGACGATGCCATCCGCGGCGGTTTAAAAGCGCTCGGCTACTATGAGCCGACCATCGACTTCGAGCTGCGTCCACCTCCGGCCAAAGGGCGGCAGGTGTTGATTGCCCGCGTCAAGCCAGGGGTTCCTGTACTCATCGGCGGCACGGACGTGGTGCTGCGCGGCGGCGCGCGCACCGACCAGGACTACCTTGAACTGCTGAACACGCGGCCAAAGAATGGCACCGTGCTCAATCACAGCGACTATGACGGCTTCAAAAAAGATCTGACGAAGGTGGCGCTGCGCAAAGGCTACTTTGACAGCCAGTTCAATAAAAGTCAGCTCGGCATCGCCCTCGATCGGCATCAGGCGTTCTGGGACATCGACTATGACAGCGGGGAACGCTACCGCTTTGGCGATGTCACCTTCGAAGGGTCGCAGATCCGTGATGAGTATTTGCAGAATCTGATCCCCTTTAAAGAGGGCGACTATTATCAGTCGAAAGATCTGGCCGAGCTTAACCGCCGTCTGTCAGCCACCGGCTGGTTTAACTCCGTGGTGGTGGCACCGGAGTTTGATAAAGCGCGACAGACCAAAGTGCTGCCGCTGCACGGCGTGGTATCGCCACGCACCGAGAACACCATTGAGACCGGGGTGGGCTACTCCACCGACGTCGGCCCGCGCGTAAAAGCGACGTGGAAAAAGCCGTGGATGAACTCCTACGGCCACAGCCTGACCAGCAACGTCAGCCTCTCCGCTCCGGAGCAACAGCTCGATTTCAGCTATAAAATGCCGCTGCTGAAAAATCCGCTTGAGCAATATTACCTGGTGCAGGGCGGCTTTAAGCGCACCGATCTGAACGACACCGAAGCGGATTCTACGACCCTCGCCGTGTCGCGCTACTGGGATCTCTCCAGCGGCTGGCAGCGCGCCATCAACCTGCGCTGGAGCCTCGACCACTTTACCCAGGCCAATGTCACCAACACCACCATGCTGCTCTATCCGGGGGTGATGATCAGCCGGACCCGTTCCCGCGGCGGCCTGATGCCGGACTGGGGGGATTCCCAGCGCTATTCGATAGACTACTCCAATACCGCCTGGGGCTCGGATGTGGATTTCTCCGTGGTACAGGCGCAAAACGTCTGGATCCGCACCTTTTATGACCGCCATCGCTTTGTGGTGCGTGGCAACCTGGGCTGGATTGAAACCGGCGACTTTGAAAAAGTGCCGCCGGATCTGCGCTTCTTCGCCGGGGGCGATCGCAGCATTCGTGGCTACAAATACAAATCCATCGCGCCAAAAGATGACGACGGCAAGCTGATCGGGGCCTCGAAGCTGGCTACCGGCTCGCTGGAGTATCAGTACAACGTCACCGGAAAATGGTGGGGCGCGACCTTTATCGACAGCGGAGAAGCAGTAAGCGATATCCGCCGCAGCGACTTTAAAACCGGCGCAGGCGTCGGGGTGCGCTGGGAGTCACCGGTTGGGCCGATCAAGCTCGATTTCGCCGTGCCGGTAGGCGATAAAGATGAACACGGTTTACAGTTTTACATCGGTCTGGGGCCTGAATTATGAGTTTATGGAAGAAAATCAGCCTCGGCGTGTTGCTGTTTATCCTGCTGCTGCTGGCTGCGGTGGCCTTTCTGGTGGGCACCACCAGCGGGCTGCATCTGCTGTTTAAGGCGGCAGACCGCTGGGTGCCGGGGTTGGAGATTGGCCAGGTCACCGGCGGCTGGCGCGACTTACATCTGAAAAACGTTCGCTACGACCAGTCGGGCGTGGCGGTCAACGCCGGGGATCTGCATCTGGCGGTGAAGCTCAGCTGCCTGCGCGACAGCAGCCTGTGCATTAACGATCTGTCGTTAAAAGATCTCTTCGTGACGATAGATTCCAAAAAAATGGAGCAATCGGAGCCCGTTGCCGAAGAGGAGAGCGGGCCGCTGGATCTCTCCACGCCATACCCGATATCGCTTAACCGGGTGGCGCTGAATAACATCAACGTCAAAATCGACGACACCACCGTGTCGGTGATGGATTTCACCTCCGGCCTGCGCTGGCAGGAGAAAAACCTGACCCTGACCCCGACTTCTCTGCAAGGGCTGCTGATTGCCCTGCCGAAAGTGGCGGAGGTGGCCCAGGAAGAGATTGTCGAGCCTAAAATTCAGAACCCGCAGCCGGAAGAGAAGCCGCTGGGCGAAACCCTGAAGGATCTCTTCTCGAAACCGGTCCTGCCGGAGATGACCGACGTTCACCTGCCGCTGAACCTTAATATTGAAGAGTTTAAGGGCGAGCAGCTGCGCCTCACCGGCGATACCGATCTGACGGTCTTCAACATGCTGCTGAAAGTGAGCAGCATCGACGGCAACATGAAGCTCGACGCGCTGGATATCGACACCAACCAGGGCAGCGTCAACGCCACCGGCAACGCCCTGTTGCGGGATAACTGGCCGGTGGATATCACCCTCAACAGCACCCTGAACATCGACCCGATTAAAGGCGAGAAGGTGAAGCTGAAGGTGGGCGGCGCCATGCGCGAACAGCTGGAGTTTGGCGTCAACCTCTCCGGCCCGGTAGATATGGTGCTGCGCGGCCAGACCCGGCTTGCAGAGGCGGGCCTGCCGCTCAACCTTGAGGTGGTGAGTGAGCAGCTCTACTGGCCGTTTACCGGCGAGAAGCAGTACCAGGCCGATGACGTGAAGCTGAAGCTCACCGGCAAAATGACCGACTACACCCTGTCGTTCCGCACCGCGGTGAAAGGGGAGGGGCTGCCGCCTGCCGGCATCACCCTGGATGCGAAGGGCAACGAACAGCAGATCAACCTCGACAAGCTGACGGTGGCCGCGCTGGAGGGCAAAACCGAGCTGACGGCGCTGCTCGACTGGCAGAAGGCGATCAGCTGGCGCGGGGAGCTGAAGCTCACCGGGATCAACACTGCCAAAGAGGTGCCGGACTGGCCCTCGAAGCTCGACGGGCTGATTAAAACCCGCGGCAGTCTCTACGGCGGTAGCTGGCAGATGGCGGTGCCGGAGCTGAAAATCACCGGCAACGTGAAGCAGAACAAAGTGGATGTGAACGGCTCGCTGAAGGGCAACAGCTACCTGCAGTGGGTCATCCCGGGCCTGCACGTCGCGCTGGGGCGCAACACCGCCGATATTAAGGGCGAGCTGGGGGTGAAAGATCTCGATCTGGATGCCACTATCGACGCGCCGAACCTGGATAATGCCCTGCCAGGGCTGGGCGGAACCGCGAAAGGGCTGCTGAAGGTGCGCGGCACGGTAGAAGCCCCGCAGCTGCTGGCGGATATCACCGCCAACGGCCTGCGCTGGCAGGATCTTACCATCGCCCGGGTGCGGGTAGATGGCGACGTGAAATCCACCGATCAGATCGCCGGGCACCTGAACCTGCGCGTCGATCGTATCTCGCAGCCGGGCCTCAACCTCAACCAGGTCACTCTTGAAGCCAAAGGTAGCGAGAAACAGCATGACCTCCAGCTGCGCATTCAGGGTGAACCGGTCTCCGGCCAGCTGCACCTGGCGGGCAGCTTTGACCGCCAGGAGACCCGCTGGAAAGGCACCCTGGATAACACCCGCTTCGCCACCCCGGTGGGACCGTGGTCGCTATCGCGCGCTATTGCCCTGGATTACCGCAACGCGGAGCAGAAGATCAGCATCGGGCCGCACTGCTGGACCAACCCGAATGCCGAACTGTGCGTGCCGCAGACCATTGACGCAGGCGCCGAAGGGCGGGCGGTGGTCAACCTTAACCGCTTCGATCTGGCGATGCTCAAGCCGTTCATGCCGGACACTACGCAAGCAAGCGGCGTGTTCAGCGGCAAGGCGGATGTCTCCTGGGATACCACCAAACCGGGGCTGCCGGAGGGCAACGTCACGCTCGCCGGGCGTAACGTGAAGGTGACGCAGGTGGTGAACGATGCGCCGCTGCCGCTGGCCTTCAGCACCCTCAATCTCACCGCCGATCTGCATAACAACCGCGCCGAGCTGGGCTGGCTGATCCGCCTCACCAACAACGGGCAGCTGGACGGCCAGATCCAGGTGACCGATCCGCAAGGACGGCGCAACCTGGGCGGCAACGTCAACATTCGCAATCTTAACCTGGCGATGGCGAATGCCATTTTCTCCCGCGGCGAGAAGGCGGCAGGTATGCTGAATGCCAACCTGCGGCTGGCGGGCAGCGCCCAGAGCCCGCAGCTGTTCGGCCAGATGCAGCTGAACGGGGTAGATATCGACGGCAACTTTATGCCGTTCGATATGCTGCCGAGCCAGCTGGCGATGAACTTTAACGGCATGAGTTCGACGCTTACGGGCACCGTGCGTACCCAGCAGGGGCAGATCAACCTCAGCGGCGATGCCGACTGGAGCCAGCTCGATAACTGGCGCGCCCGGGTGGCGGCCAAAGGCAGCAAGGTGCGGATCACCGTGCCGCCGATGGTGCGTTTAGACGTCTCGCCGGATGTGGTCTTTGAGGCCACGCCGCAGCTCTTCACCCTTGATGGCCGCGTCGATGTACCGTGGGCCCGTATCGTGGTGCATGAACTGCCGGAAAGCGCGGTGGGCGTCTCCAGCGATGAGGTCATGCTCAACAACAATCTCCAGCCGGAGGAGCCACAGAGCGCCTCTATCCCGATCAACAGCAACCTGATCGTACACGTGGGTAACAACGTGCGCCTGGATGCGTTTGGGCTGAAGGCCAGACTGACCGGCGATCTGAAAGTCGCGCAGGATAAACAGGGGCTGGGCCTGAACGGGCAGATCAACATTCCGGAAGGGCGCTTCCACGCCTACGGCCAGGATTTGATGGTGCGTAAAGGCGAACTGCTCTTCTCCGGCCCGCCGGATCAGCCGCTGCTGAATATCGAAGCGATCCGTAATCCGGAGGCCACCGAAAATGATGTGATCGCCGGGGTGCGCGTAACAGGCACCGCGGACGAACCGAAAGCGGAAATTTTCTCTGACCCGGCCATGTCCCAGCAGGAAGCGCTCTCATACCTGCTGCGCGGGCAGGGGCTGGACAGCAATCAGAGCGACAGCGCGGCGATGACCTCAATGTTAGTCGGTCTGGGGGTTGCACAAAGTGGTCAGGTTGTGGGTAAAATCGGCGAGACGTTTAGCGTAAGCAATCTGGCGCTGGACACCCAGGGGGTCGGCGACTCCTCTCAGGTGGTGGTCAGCGGCTATGTACTGCCGGGTCTGCAGGTGAAATATGGTGTGGGGATCTTTGACTCATTAGCAACTCTCACGTTACGCTATCGCCTGATGCCTAAGCTATATCTGGAAGCGGTGTCTGGCGTAGACCAGGCACTCGATCTGCTCTATCAGTTTGAGTTTTAGCAATGCGAATATTTGTCTACGGCAGTTTAAGAACCAAGCAAGGCAACAGCCACTGGATGACTAACGCCCAGTTGCTGGGGGATTACAGTATCGAGAACTACCAGCTGTACAGCCTGGGCCACTATCCAGGCGCCGTTCCGGGAGAAGGAGCAGTACAGGGTGAGGTTTATCGTATTGATAATGCCACGCTGGCCGAACTTGATGCCTTGCGCACCAAAGGCGGGGAATACGCTCGCCGGTTAATCCAGACACCCTACGGCAGTGCATGGATGTACGTGTACCAACGTTCGGTGGAAGGTCTGACGCTGATTGAAAGCGGTAACTGGTTAGACCGTGACCAGTACTGATATGAATAACGCCACCTTCGGGTGGCGTTGTTTTTTCAGGCCGCACAGATTTTGTAGGCCGGGTAAGGCGTCGCCGCCACCCGGCAACAGACCGCACAGATAAAAAAAGCCCCGACAAGTCGGGGCTTTTTTTCACACGTTAAGCATTACTTCTTAGCGCGTTCGAAGGAGGCAACGATTTCCGCTTTCGCGGCTTCTGCGTTGTCCCAGCCTTCCACTTTCACCCATTTGCCTTTCTCGAGATCTTTGTAGTGCTCGAAGAAGTGGGCGATCTGCGCTTTCAGCAGCTCTGGCAGGTCGTTCACATCTTTAATGTGATCGTACTCTTTGCTCAGCTTGGTGTGCGGTACCGCAACCAGCTTCGCATCTTCACCCGCTTCGTCGGTCATTTTCAGCACACCAACTGGACGGCAGCGGATCACGGAGCCCGGCTGCAGAGGGTATGGCGTTGGGACCAGCACGTCTACCGGATCACCGTCCAGAGAGAGGGTGTGGTTGATGTAACCGTAGTTGCACGGATAGAACATCGCGGTAGACATGAAACGGTCAACGAACAGTGCGCCGGTGTCTTTGTCGATTTCGTATTTGATAGGATCAGCGTTCGCCGGGATTTCGATAACTACGTAGATGTCTTCCGGCAGTTCTTTACCCGCTGGGACGTTGAGTAAGCTCATGTCTGTGTCCTTTAAATGATTGGTAATCAAGTGGCGAGTATTATAGCCAACTGGCGCGGAATGTCTCCGCCTGTTTTCGCCGATCCCTGTTCCTGAAAACCATTATCAGCACTTTCTCATGACAAGATAATCCATAAACTCAGCCGCTTTTTTAATGGCTCAGTGAAAGCGATTACAAAGTTGTGATTAACGTTTTATTCACTTTTCTGAAGTGTGATGTAACACACTCCGTTACATCTCGCATTGTCTATAGTCTCTTCGCAGAACATTTTTTACCCAACAATAAACTCCCCTACGAGGACGCACTTATGTGGAAGCGCTTACTTCTTGTCACAGCAGTTTCGGCAGCCATGTCGTCTATGGCGATGGCCGCCCCCTTAACCGTAGGATTTGCCCAGGTCGGCTCAGAGTCCGGCTGGCGCGCCGCTGAGACCAACGTCGCGAAGAGTGAGGCCGAAAAACGCGGCATCACGCTGAAGATCGCCGATGGCCAGCAAAAACAGGAAAACCAGATCAAAGCGGTACGCTCTTTTATCGCTCAGGGCGTTGACGCCATCTTCATTGCGCCGGTCGTAGCGACGGGTTGGGAGCCGGTTCTGAAAGAAGCGAAAGATGCCGAAATTCCGGTCTTCCTGCTCGATCGTTCCATCGATGTAAAAGACAAATCTCTCTATATGACCACCGTTACTGCCGACAACGTGCTGGAAGGCAAATTGATTGGTGAATGGCTGGTGAAACAGGTGGATGGTAAGCCGTGTAATGTGGTTGAGCTGCAGGGCACCGTGGGCGCCAGCGTGGCCATCGACCGTAAGAAAGGCTTTGCTGATGCCATCTCCAAAGCGTCAAACATCAAGATTATCCGTTCTCAGTCCGGCGACTTCACCCGCAGTAAAGGGAAAGAGGTCATGGAGAGCTTTATCAAAGCCGAGAACAACGGCAAGAACATCTGCATGGTTTACGCCCATAACGATGACATGGTGATCGGCGCTATCCAGGCGATCAAAGAGGCGGGCCTGAAGCCGGGCACCGACATCCTGACCGGCTCTATCGACGGCGTACCGGATATCTATAAAGCGATGATCGACAAAGAGGCCAACGCCAGCGTGGAGCTGACGCCAAACATGGCAGGTCCGGCCTTTGACGCGCTGGAGAAATTCAAGAAAGACGGCACCATGCCGGAGAAAGTCACGATCACCAAGTCCACGCTCTATCTGCCTGATACCGCTGCAGAAGAGTTAGAGAAGAAGAAAAATATGGGCTACTAAGCTCGACTGAAAATGCCGGGCGACGCTGCGCTTGCCCGGCCTTCGGCTCGCTTTTTGTAGGCCGGGTAAGCGTAGCGCCATCCGACATGATGCAGGGGGAACCATGACCACAGACCAACACCAGGAAATCCTCCGCACAGAAGGATTGAGCAAATATTTTCCCGGCGTAAAAGCGCTGGATAACGTCGATTTCAGCCTGCGGCGTGGTGAGATCATGGCCCTGCTGGGCGAAAACGGCGCCGGAAAATCGACCCTGATTAAAGCCCTGACCGGTGTCTATCATGCCGATCGCGGCACCATCTGGCTGGAAGGCCACGCTATATCGCCTAAAAATACCGCCCATGCCCAGCAGCTGGGTATCGGGACGGTCTATCAGGAAGTGAACCTGCTGCCGAATATGTCGGTGGCGGATAATCTGTTTATCGGCCGCGAGCCACGCCGCTTTGGCCTGCTGCGCCGTAAAGAGATGGAAGACCGCGCCACCAAACTGATGGCGTCATACGGTTTCTCTCTCGACGTCCGCGAGCCGCTCAACCGCTTCTCGGTGGCGATGCAGCAGATCGTGGCCATCTGCCGGGCTATCGATCTCTCGGCAAAAGTGCTGATCCTCGATGAACCTACCGCCAGCCTGGATACCCAGGAGGTCGAGATGCTCTTCACCCTGATGCGCCAGCTGCGCGACCAGGGGGTGAGCCTCATTTTTGTCACCCACTTCCTCGATCAGGTGTATGAGGTGAGCGACCGCATTACCGTCCTGCGTAACGGCGGCTTCGTCGGCTGTCGCGAAACCCGCGAGCTGCCGCAAATCGAGCTGGTCAAAATGATGCTGGGCCGCGAGCTGGAGAGCAATGCCCTGCAGCGTGCGGGCCGGACGCTGCTCAGCGAGAAGCCGGTAGCGGCGTTTAAAGGGTACGGCAAGAAAGGCACCATTGCGCCCTTTGATCTCGAGGTGCGCCCGGGCGAAATCGTCGGACTGGCGGGGCTGTTAGGGTCGGGACGTACCGAAACGGCAGAGGTGATCTTCGGGATTAAACCTGCCGACAGCGGCACTGCGCTGATCAAAGGTAAACCGCAGACGCTGCGCTCCCCGCATCAGGCTTCCAGCCTGGGGATCGGTTTCTGCCCGGAAGATCGCAAGACCGACGGCATTATCGCCGCCGCTTCGGTGCGCGAGAACATCATTCTGGCCCTGCAGGCCCAGCGCGGCTGGCTGCGTCCCATTCCCCGTAAAGAGCAAAATGTGATTGCCGAGCGCTTTATTCGCCAGCTCGGCATCCGCACCCCGAGCGCGGAACAGCCAATCGAATTTCTCTCCGGCGGTAACCAGCAGAAGGTGCTGCTGTCACGCTGGCTGCTGACCAAACCGCAGTTCCTGATCCTCGACGAGCCGACCCGCGGTATCGACGTGGGGGCGCACGCGGAAATTATCCGCCTGATCGAAACCCTCTGCGCCGACGGTCTGGCGCTGCTGGTTATCTCCTCGGAGCTGGAGGAGCTGGTGGGGTATGCGGATCGGGTGATCATCATGCGCGACCGTCAGCAGGTGGCCGAGATCCCGCTGGATGCGCTCTCCGTTCCGGCAATCATGAACGCCATTGCGGCATAAGGAGTAGATCGTGATGTCACGTTCACTTTCTCAGACCGGCGAGACGAAGCGCCGCTTCAGCTGGCCCACCGGCACGCCGCAAATCATTGCGCTGATCCTGGTGTTACTGGTGGATAGCCTCGTTTCGCCACATTTTTATCAGATTATCCTCCAGGATGGCCGCCTGTTCGGCAGTCCGATTGATATCTTAAACCGCGCCGCGCCGGTCGCCCTGCTGGCGATCGGCATGACGCTGGTGATTGCCACCGGCGGTATCGACCTGTCGGTCGGGGCGGTGATGGCGATTGCCGGGGCGACGGCGGCTTCAATGACCGTGGCCGGACACAGCCTGCCGGTGGTGCTGCTGGCGACGCTGGGCACCGGCGGGCTCGCGGGATTGTGGAATGGCATCCTGGTGGCGATCCTCAAAATCCAGCCCTTTGTCGCCACCCTCATTTTAATGGTGGCCGGACGCGGGGTGGCGCAGCTGATCACCTCCGGGCAGATCGTCACCTTCAACGCCCCGAATCTGGCGTGGATTGGCAGCGGATCGCTGCTCTTCTTCCCGACGCCGGTGATTATTGTGGTGGTCACCCTGATCGCCTTCTGGCTGTTCACCCGCAAAACCGCCCTCGGGATGTTTATCGAAGCGGTGGGGATTAACATTCGCGCCGCGAAAAACGCCGGGGTCAGCACCCGTCTGATGGTGATGCTCACCTACGTATTGAGCGGAGTATGCGCCGCCATTGCCGGGATTATCGTCGCGGCCGATATTCGCGGGGCCGATGCCAATAACGCCGGGCTCTGGCTGGAGCTGGATGCGATCCTCGCGGTGGTGATTGGCGGCGGCTCGCTGATGGGCGGGCGCTTCAACCTGCTGCTGTCGGTGATTGGCGCGCTGATTATCCAGGGGATGAACACCGGGATCCTGCTGTCGGGTTTCCCGCCGGAACTCAACCAGGTGGTGAAAGCGGTGGTGGTGCTCTGCGTGCTCATCGTGCAGTCGCCGCGCTTTATCAGTCTCATTAAGGGGATGCGTGGTCATGATAAAACGTAATTTACCGCTCATGATTACCCTGGGCGTGTTTGTGCTGGGGTATCTCTACTGCCTGACTCAGTTCCCCGGTTTTGCTTCGACGCGGGTGATCTGCAACATCCTGACCGACAACGCCTTCCTCGGGATCATCGCCGTCGGCATGACCTTCGTGATCCTCTCCGGCGGGATCGACCTCTCCGTCGGGTCGGTGATCGCTTTTACCGGCGTCTTTCTGGCTAAGGCGATTGGCTACTGGGGGATCTCCCCCCTGCTGGCCTTCCCGCTGGTGCTGGTGATGGGCTGCGCCTTTGGCGCCTTTATGGGGCTGCTGATCGACGCCCTGAAGATCCCGGCGTTTATTATCACCCTCGCCGGGATGTTCTTCCTGCGCGGCGTCAGCTATCTGGTGTCGGAGGAGTCGATCCCGATTAACCATCCGGTCTACGACACCCTCTCAAGCCTGGCGTGGAAAATCCCCGGCGGCGGCCGTCTGAGTATTCTCGGTCTGGTGATGCTGGGCGTGGTGGTGATCGGCATTTTCCTCGCCCACCGCACCCGCTTTGGCAACGAAGTGTATGCCATCGGCGGTAACGCCACCTCGGCGAACCTGATGGGGATCTCCACCCGTAGCACCACCATTCGAATCTATATGCTCTCCACCGGGCTGGCGACGCTGGCGGGGATCGTCTTCTCCATCTACACCCAGGCGGGCTATGCGCTGGCAGGGGTAGGGGTGGAGCTGGACGCGATTGCCTCGGTGGTGATTGGCGGCACGCTGCTCAGCGGCGGCGTCGGCACGGTGCTGGGCACGCTGTTTGGGGTGGCGATCCAGGGGCTGATCCAGACCTATATTAACTTCGACGGCACCCTCAGCTCGTGGTGGACCAAGATTGCGATTGGCATTCTGCTGTTCATCTTTATCGCCCTGCAGCGCGGCCTGACGGTGCTCTGGGAGAACCGCCAGAACTCGCCTGTCACACGGGTGAGCACCACCAGCAAGCTATAAGCGCCTGAATTTACGTCAAGTCTAAATCTTTTCCGGTAGCGGCCGATAACCCTTAATTCTGTCCAGATTTATCTCGCTACCGGAAATTACATCATGCTTAAAACGCTATCGATTCGTACCGGCTTGCTTTCGTTACTGGCCGTTATGACCCTTCTGCTGCTGCTTGTCAGCGGTATCGGCATTTATGCCCTCACCCAGAGCTCCTCCTCTTTACAGCGCATTAACCATCTTCAGGGCGAACAGCTGGTGCAGCTCAACTCGGGCTACACCCTGATCCTGCGCGCGCGCAACGAGGCGGGGCAGGCCGTCCGCATGATGGAGGTGGGGCTGCTGGATGACGCCACAAAATCGGTGAAAAACATCAATGACGAACTCAAACAGGCGCAAACCACGCTGAAAAGCGTGATCGATAGTGGGATAAACGATCCAGAAGGCGATCGGTTGCTGAAGAAGCTCGCCGGGAGCCTGGCGGCGTATAACGCCCAGGGGATCGTGCCGATGCAGAACGCCCTGAATGCGCAGAATGCGGATGACTATTACGATCTGCTGGAGAACCGTCTGGTGCCGGTAGCGCGTCAGTTTGACAACGATATGCAGGCCTTCAAGGCCTGGAGCGACAGCCGGGGCAAAGCTGAAGTCGCCGCGGTACAGGCGAGTAAAAATCGGGTGATGCTGCTGATCATCGTCGCCGCGCTGCTGACCACGGGCATTATCGTGCTGGCGTGGCTGGCACTGCGCCATATGCTGCTGAAGCCGCTCTCCTCCTCTATTGCCCAGCTTGAGCACGTGGCCGCCGGGGATTTGACTCACGCCCTGACCACCCCCGCAAGCCAGGAGTTTAACCGCCTCAACGCCGCCATTGAGGAGATGCGCCAGTCGCTGATGGGCTCGGTGCTGCGGGTGCGTGACGCCAGCTCGCAGATTGATACCGGCAGCCGGGAGCTGACCGCAGGCAATATGCACCTTGCCCAGCGTACAGAATCCACCGCCACCTCGCTGGAGCAGACCGCGGCCAGCATGGAAGAGATCACCGCCACGGTGAAGCAGAACGCCCACAACGCCGAGCAGGCGCATCAGGTGGCGAAGACGATGTCAGATACCGCTGACCGCGGCAGCGAGATGGTCTGTTATGTCATTGAGAAGATGCGCGATATCTCCGGCAGCGCCGACCGTATCGCCGATATCCTCAGCGTGATCGACGGTATCGCCTTCCAGACCAATATTCTGGCGCTGAATGCCTCGGTGGAAGCCGCCCGCGCGGGTGAGCAGGGGCGCGGCTTTGCGGTGGTGGCCGGCGAGGTGCGTAACCTCGCCAGCCGTAGCGCCGATGCGGCAAAAGAGATCCGCACGCTCATCAGCGATTCCCAGGCGCACGTCAGCGAAGGTAGCGAACTGGCGCAGCAGGCGGGGGAAACCATGGACGAGATCGCCAACGAGGTGATGCGCATGACCCGCCTGATGCGTGAGATCGCCAATGCGTCGCACGAGCAGAGCCGTGGTATTGAGCAGGTGAATATTGCGGTCAACCAGATGGACGAAACCGCGCAGCAAAATGCGGCGCTGGTCCAGCAATCTTCCGCCGCGACGCGCTCGCTGGAAGAGCAATCCCGCGAGCTCATCGAGGCGATGTCACTCTTCAGGCTGTCGTCGCAACAGGCGTAGCCTTATCGCCTTCCGGCGCCGCTGGCGTCGGGAGGCTTTCCGCGCCAGCCGGGGTGTGGGCGATATAGTCATGAATGGCGCCCAGCAGCTTTTCCATCTCGGCGGACAGCTTCAGCGCGTATGGCGTTGGCTCCAGGAACAACCCCTTACGGGTAAACAGCGGCTCATTAAACAGCATGCCAAAGCGTTTCAGGGCCAGGCTGACTGCTGGCCTGGACATCTCCAGACGTAAAGAGGCTTTGGCCATGCTCCCGCACCTGACGACTTCAATAAATATCGGGATCAGATTGAGGTCGATGCCAGTGGATGAGCGAGAGAGGTTTTTCATATCGGCTGATTCCCATTGAACACTATTTGAACGCCGTCATGATGACGCAAGGATTCAATGGGTTACAGCAGGATTTTTATATAGTTTTATACCAACAAAGATATAAATATCTGGAAAAACAAAAGGGGCCAACTGGCCCCTTTTGGTCAAACTCAACAATCAGGCATCCGGGAATTCACGGATAAAGCGTTCCACGTCGTCAACCATATGATCGTTGCCAACGAAGAACGAACGGCGCTGGTGCAGGCTTTCAGGAATGATATCCATAATCCGCTCTTTGCCGTCGCTGGCTTTACCGCCCGCCTGTTCGGCGAGGAAGGCCATCGGGTTGCACTCATACAGCAGGCGCAGCTTACCTTCAGGGTGGCTGGCGGTGCTTGGGTAGAGGTAGATGCCGCCCTTCAGCAGGTTACGGTGGAAATCCGCCACCAGGGAGCCGATATAACGCGAGGTATAAGGGCGCTGGGTCGATTTATCCTCTTCCTGGCAGAATTTGATGTACTTCTTCACCCCGGCCGGGAATTTAATGTAGTTCCCTTCGTTGATGGAGTAAGTGCTGCCTTTCTGCGGGAAGCGCATACGCTCCTGGCACAGGCAGAATACGCCCAGCGACGGATCGTAGGTAAAGGCGTGCACGCCGCAGCCGGTGGTGTAGACCAGCATGGTGGAGGAGCCATATACCACATAACCCGCTGCAACCTGTTTATTGCCCGGCTGCAGGAAATCTTCTTCGGTGACCGGCGTGCCGACAGGGGTGACGCGACGGTAAATGGAGAAAATGGTGCCGACAGAGACGTTAACGTCGATGTTGGAGGAGCCATCCAGCGGATCCATCAGGACGACATACTTGGCGTGTTCACACCCTTCAAAGACGACGATTTCATCTTCTTCCTCGGAGGCGATCCCCGCAACGATGTCGCGCGCGCGCAGTGCAGCTTTCAGTTTTTCATTCGCGAACAGATCGAGTTTCTGTTGAACTTCGCCCTGCACGTTTTCAGCACCGCTGGCACCCAGGATATCGACCAGCCCGGCTTTGTTGATATCGCGATGGATGATCTTGGCGCCCAGCTTTATTGCCGACAACAAAGCAGTGAGCTCACCGGTAGCATGCGAGAACTCGTGCTGCTTTTCGACAATAAATTCACCTAACGTTTTCATAACACTTTCCCTGCATTGGATGTTGAGTAAAGTTGTTGATGCCCAACAATCTTAACAAACTTTCAAATTGTCGCGCAGAGGTGAATCGCGCCAGCTTGCTACAGATTTTCCTGAAATGCGTTTCTCTGCTGCTGACATATGCGTAAAATGTGCGCCACATTGAAGAAGGATAGTGACGTATGCGCATTCATATATTGGGGATTTGTGGCACTTTCATGGGCGGCCTGGCTATGCTGGCGCGCGCTCTTGGCCATGAGGTGACAGGTTCGGACGCCAATGTGTATCCGCCGATGAGCACGCTGCTGGAAAACCAGGGCATCGATCTGATTCAGGGCTACGACGCCAGCCAACTGGAGCCGCAGCCGGATCTGGTGATTATCGGAAACGCCATGACCCGGGGTAATCCCTGCGTAGAAGCCGTGCTGGAAAGGAATATTCCCTACATGTCAGGGCCGCAGTGGCTGCATGATTTCGTTCTGCGCGATCGCTGGGTGCTGGCGGTGGCGGGAACCCACGGCAAAACCACCACCGCCGGCATGGCGACGTGGATCCTCGAAGCCTGCGGCTACAAGCCGGGCTTTGTGATTGGTGGCGTGCCGGGGAACTTTGACGTTTCTGCCCGCCTGGGCGAGAGCCCGTTCTTTGTTATTGAGGCGGACGAATATGACTGCGCGTTCTTTGATAAACGCTCCAAGTTCGTTCATTACTGCCCGCGCACGCTGATCCTCAACAACCTTGAGTTTGACCACGCGGACATTTTCGACGACCTGAAAGCGATTCAGAAGCAGTTCCACCACCTGGTGCGCATCGTGCCGGGCCAGGGACGCATCATCCTGCCGGAGAACGACATTAACCTGAAGCAGACCCTGGCGATGGGGTGCTGGAGCGAGCAGGAGCTGGTGGGCGAGCAGGGCCACTGGCAGGCGAAGAAGCTCACCAACGATGCCTCCCGCTGGGAAGTGTTGCTGGATGGCGAAAAAGTCGGGGAAGTGCAGTGGGCGCTGGTGGGCGAGCACAACATGCATAACGGCCTGATGGCGATCGCCGCGGCCCGTCATGTGGGCGTCTTGCCTGCCGATGCGGCCAACGCGCTGGGATCGTTCATCAACGCCCGTCGTCGTCTTGAACTGCGCGGCGAAGCCAATGGCGTGACGGTGTATGACGATTTTGCCCATCACCCGACCGCGATCCTCGCGACGCTGGCTGCCCTGCGCGGCAAAGTGGGCGGCACGGCACGCATTCTGGCCGTACTGGAACCGCGCTCCAACACCATGAAGATGGGGATTTGCAAAGACGATTTAGCCCCCTCTTTAGGTCGCGCGGACGAGGTCTTCCTCCTGCAACCGCAGCACATTCCGTGGCAGGTGGCGGAAGTAGCCGAAGCCTGCGTCCAGCCTGCGCACTGGAGTGCCGACGTGGATACGCTGGCGGAGATGGTGGTGAAAACCGCGCAGCCGGGGGATCACATTCTGGTGATGAGCAACGGCGGGTTTGGTGGGATCCATCAGAAACTGCTGGACGGTCTGGCGAAGAAAGCAGAAGCAGTGGCGTAAAAAAAAGCCCGGTAGCGTTAACGCTGACCGGGTTTTTTGTAGGCCGGAGAAGGCGTTTACGCCGCCATCCGGCAAACAGCAGGCAGGGAATTAACCTTCGGCTTCCGCCAGCTCGCGCAGATACTGGAAAATCAGACGTGCAGACTTCGGCGGCTTGTTCGCCTCTTTCTCTTTCTTCGCGTTACGGATCAGAGAGCGCAGCTGCTGGCGATCGGCGTCCGGCCACAGGTTCAGCACTTCCGGTACGGCGTCATCGCCCTGTTCAATCAGACGATCGCGGATCTGCTCCAGCTTATGGAACAGCGCAACCTGCTGGTTGTGGCGGTTTTTCAGCTTATCCAGCGCCTGGCGAATCGGCTCTACGTCGCGCTGGCGCAATAATTTACCAATCAACTGAAGCTGGCGGCGACGGCCCTCTTTCTTGATGCGCTGTGCCAGTTCGATGGCGGCACGCAGATCCGGGTCGAGCGGGATTTTATCCAGCGCGTTTTTACCCAGCTCTACCATCTCCGCACCAAGCTGTTTTAACTCTTCGGCGTCGCGTTTAATTTCACTTTTGCTGACCCAGATGATCTCATCATCTTCGTCTTCGATGTCATCACCGGGAACGTCGTCGAGCCAGTCTTCGGGCTGCTTAGTCATGTCAGGCTCCTTAAAAAAAGAGGCTAATGTTACCAGTTTAGACGCGTACTGAGAAACGGTTCTCTGTTAGACTTCAGCTAACTACACCTTACATTATGGCATTTACGATGAAAGTGATCTCACAAGTTGCAGCGCAGCGTAAAGCACTGGAAGAGGCCGTCTCTATGGCCCTGGAGCTGGCGTCAGCGAAATCGGACGGGGCAGAAGTCGCCGTCAGCAAAACCACTGGCCTGAGCGTCAGCACCCGCTATGGCGAAGTGGAAACCGTTGAATTTAATAGCGATGGCGCATTAGGGATTACTGTTTATCACCAGAACCGTAAAGGCAGCGCCTCCTCTACCGATTTAAGCCCTGACGCCATTGCGCGGACCGTGCAGGCGGCGCTGGATATCGCCTCCTATACCTCCCCGGACCCCTATGCCGGGGTGGCTGACAAAGAGCTGCTGGCCTTTGAGGCCCCGGATCTGGATCTCTTCCATCCGGCGGAAGTGACCCCGGACGAAGCCATTGAGTTCGCCGCTCGCGCGGAGCAGGCCTCCCTTAATGCCGATAAGCGCATCACCAATACCGAAGGCGGCAGCTTTAACAGCCACTACGGCATTAAAGTCTTTGGCAACAGCCACGGCATGTTGCAGGGCTATTGCTCCACCCGTCACTCTCTTTCCAGCTGCGTGATTGCCGAAGAGAACGGCGACATGGAGCGCGATTACGCCTATACCATTGGCCGCGCGATGGGCGATCTGCAGTCGCCAGAGTGGGTTGGGGCGGAGTGTGCAAAACGCACCTTATCCCGCCTGGCTCCGCGTAAACTCTCTACCATGAAAGCACCGGTTATCTTTGCCAATGAAGTGGCGACCGGTCTGTTTGGGCATCTGGTCGGCGCGATTGCCGGCGGCGCGGTCTACCGTAAATCCACCTTCCTGCTTGATGCGCTGGGTACGCAAATCCTGCCGGAGTGGCTGACCATTGAAGAGCACCCGCACCTGCTGAAAGGACTGGCCTCTACGCCGTTCGACAGCGAGGGCGTTCGCACCGAGCGTCGCGATATCGTCAAAGAGGGCATCCTGACCCAGTGGCTGCTGACCAACTACTCCGCACGCAAACTGGGGCTTAAGAGCACCGGCCATGCGGGCGGCATCCACAACTGGCGCATTGCGGGCCAGGGCCTGGGCTTTGAGCAGATGCTGAAAGAGATGGGCACCGGGCTGGTGGTCACCGAGCTGATGGGGCAGGGCGTAAGCGGCGTCACCGGCGACTACTCGCGCGGGGCGTCTGGCTTCTGGGTGGAAAACGGTGAGATTCAGTATCCGGTGAGCGAAATTACCATCGCCGGTAACCTGAAAGATATGTGGCGTAATATCGTGACGGTGGGGAACGATATTGAGACGCGCAGCAATATCCAGTGCGGATCTGTTCTGTTACCGGAAATGAAGATCGCCGGTCAGTAATACCCAGGCGCACTCCGGTGCGCTTTTTTTCATAATAAAAAAGGAAGTGAGCAATGCGTAAAACCCTGTTAGCTATCCTCGCAGCGTCATCGCTGGTCATGAGCACCTCGGTCCTGGCCGATCTCGAAGACAACATGGACACCCTCAGCGAAAACCTGAAGGTGGTGCAGAAAACGGACAATGCGGCAGAGATGAAAGAGGCGTTAACCAAAATGCGTACCGCGGCGGTAGACGCGCAAAAAGAGACCCCGCCAAAGCTGGAAGGCAAAGCGGAAAACAGCCCGGAGATGAAAGATTTCCGTCACGGTCTTGAGACGCTGGTCGGGCAGATTGACGGCGCGCTGAAGCTGGCGAACGAAGGCAAAGTGAAAGAGGCCCAGGCGGCAGCCGATGGGTTTGTTACCACGCGCAATACCTATCACAAAAAATACCGTTAATGGGTGCCTGAGCCTTACGTCCTCTCCCCGTGTGCGGAGGCGCACTAAACGCCTCCGCCGGTTTGCTCCTACAATCCGGAGCGACAATCCATTTGCGCTATCACTTCAAGGGAACCGTTTCGGAAACGGATCTCGCAAAGCGTTTTCCGCGTCACCAGCGTTAAGATGATTATTGTCAAAGAAATGATCATCAAAACCCTGATACTGGGATCTCTGCGTTTCATGGATGCCTCCTTGCTTTTAAAGCGGGCGAGGTAGCGAACTCCACGGTTGCGACGTGTCGTTTCGAGCCCCTGCCCTGATTTTTCGTCAGGCGGGGCTTTCCACTTCCCGTCCCATGCATGAGACGGTCAGTCTCAAGCACCCACGGCCACTCTAGCGGATCCTCATAAGAAAACCTTATCCAGCTCACACTTCTACGAGTCTGCTCGTAAACTTTTTCACTTCTGCAATGCCCCTTTTCCCGCTCAGGAGCGTGATATTCATCACGTTAGGCCAGCGAAAAATCATTATTCAGCACAATTATGTGGCACAGATCACTGGTGCCGCTCTCCTTTCCACTTCGAAGTGGAAAACAACTCGCTACAAACCCCTGACACCCGGCGTTAGTTTTATCCCAGAGCCAATAACGGGGTAAGACGAGTGATTAACGGAACGGTAATAAACGACACTGGAGACCAGGCGGCGCAAACTGAACAGTTGGCCGACACCATGCTCAGGCAGACTTTCGCCCTGCTTAGTCATCACCACATTATCCCCAATGCCGTTCAGGAGCAGATGCTGACCTCCCACGTTCGCGCCATGGCGCACCGGTCGGTAACCGGCGAGCCGTTGCCGGAGGTCGAGGCTGACCTGTTTGACGAAATTTCACCAGAATCCATGCGGCTTGCCCGTGAAGTGGTGGCGCAGTTTGGCAATCTTCCTGATGAAGAAGCCTGGCTGCTCTCCGTTCACTTCGAAGTCGCCAAAGACAACCTTTAAGGAGCACATCATGGAACAAATTACAGTGGTCATCGGCGATCGCCTGGGTAAAGGCCAGAAGGTTGCAGCAGGCGTTGAAAAAGCGGGTGGCCGCGCGGTCGTAGTACCGGGCATGGCGGCAGATATGAAGCTGGGCGACGTGATGAAGGCGGAGAACGCCACCTTCGGTATCTCCTTCTGCGGCAGCGGCGGCGCGGGTGCTATCACCGCCCAGACCAAATATGGCTACAAAGCGAAGTACGGCATGCGCTCGGTCGATGAAGGCGTCACCGCCATCAACGAAGGCTGCAACGTGCTCGGCTTTGGCTTTATGGATAAAGAAGAGCTGGGCGAGCGTCTGGTTCAGGCGTGGCAGAAGAAGCACGGCGCATAAGCATGAAAGAACAGTTCACCACCACGGTGAGAGTGAAGGGCAAGGGCGACGCCAAAGCGCGCGCCTTTGCCGACGCGCTGAACCATGTTCAGGCCGCGGTGATGAAAGCATCGCCGCATATCTTACTGCGTATTGAGCCACAGGATGTGCAGGTTGTTCAGGCGCAAGAAGCGGTGCGTAAAGAGGCGTTTCTGTTCTTCTTTTTGCGCCGGGAAAGACGCACCTACAGCGTGGAGCTGGACGTGACCGTCAACGTGACTGCCATCAATCTGGACCAGGTGGACTTTGTCACGCAACGCTGATTCTTACTAATAGGGCAGACGAATGTTCCTGATAATTTTAATAAAATCGCTCATCATCGGCGGCCTGGTTGGCGTCGGCGTTGGGGCCGGGGCTGCACGCATGTTTCATGCGCCTACCACACAGGGTATGGGCGCGTTTCGTACGTTGGGAGAGCTGAACTCCTGCGAGGGGGATCCAGCGTCCCACTTCTCCTTTGGGTTAGGCTTCTTCTTTAACGCCTGGGCCTCGTCGGTTGCGGCGGGTTCCTTCACCCAGGACGTTGACCACCGCATCATCCCGAACTGGGGTGCCGCAGCGCTGATGATCAAAAACCGCAACGTCGGCGAGACGCTGCACGATCCCCGCAAAATGGCGATCGCCTGCGGCGTGATCGGCATGATTGTCGTCACCTTCCTGAACCTCACCGCCTCCTCCGTTCCGGCTGCGCTGCAGGTCACCGCCGTTAAGGTGCTGGTACCGGCGGCAAACCTGCTGGTCAACACCGTGATGCCGGTGATCTTCTGGCTGGCGGCCATCGACGCGGGTAAAAAATCGGGCTTCTGGGCCACCGTCTTTGGCGGCGCGGCGCAGTTGATTATGGGTAACGCCGTGCCGGGTCTGGTACTGGGGATCCTGATCGGTAAAGGGGTGGAAGAGAGCGGCTGGAACCACGTCACCAAAGTGATGATGGCGGCCATCGTTCTGCTCTTCGTGCTGAGCGGCTTCTTCCGCGGTTTCGACATGAAGATGATCGAATCCTTCCATCTGACCGTGCCGAACTGGCTCGACATGATCCACAACTCGCTCAGCGGCAAGTAACAGGAGCCTCTAAATGGAACAGAATAAAGGTTTTTGGTATGCCGACTGGTCGTTCCCGATCTTTGTTGGCCTGCTCTCCTCCGGCGTCTTCGCCGGGACGCACATGTACTACCTCTACGGCATCGGCGCCTTTAACGAAGTGGCCTTCGTGGCGATGCTGAAAGCGGGCATCGATACCGGTGCCTACGGCGCGGTGGCGGCGTTCGGCGCCAGCTTCCTGTTCGCCCGTATTATCGAAGGCTCCCTGGTGGGGATTCTGGATATCGGCGGGGCGATCCAGACCGGCGTCGGCTTAGGCGTGCCGGCGCTGCTGCTGGGGGCGGGCATCATGTTCCCGGTGACCAACTTTATCGCCTCGCTGGCAACCGGCCTGGTGATTGGCCTGGCGATTGGCTACGTCATCATCCTGGCGCGTAAATTCACCATCAATCAGAGCAACTCCACCTATGGGGCAGACGTGATGATGGGCGCGGGTAACGCCTCCGGCCGCTTCCTCGGGCCGTTGATTATCCTCAGCGCGATGACCGCCTCGATCCCGATCGGCATCGGTTCCCTGCTGGGCGCGCTGCTGTTCTATATCTGGCAGAAGCCGATTACCGGTGGCGCCATCCTCGGCGCAATGCTTTTGGGCTGGCTGTTCCCGGTCGCCCTTTAATACCCGCGGGCGCTCCGGCGCCCGTCTTCTCAGGAGAACCCCATGTTTGATTTACTCCTGCGCTGTGCGCGCCTCACCGACGATACCCTGACCGATATCGCCATTCAGGACGGGAAGATCGCGGCGGTTGGCGACATCACCGACCCCGCACAGCACACCGTTGAGCTCAACGGTGACACCTGGGTCAGCGCAGGCTGGATTGACTCCCACGTTCACTGCTACCCGAACTCGCCGATTTACCACGACGAGCCGGACAGCGTCGGTATCGCCACCGGCGTCACCACCGTGGTGGACGCGGGCAGCACCGGGGCGGACGACGTGGACGATTTCTACGCCATCACCCGCAAGGCCACAACCGAGGTCTTTGCCCTGCTGAACATCTCCCGCGTGGGGCTGATAGCCCAGAACGAGCTGGCGAACATGGCCAATATCGACGCCGACGCGGTAAAGCAGGCGGTGAAGCGCCACCCTGATTTTATCGTCGGCCTGAAAGCGCGCATGAGTAGCAGCGTGGTGGGCGAGAATGGCATTACGCCGCTGGAACGTGCGAAGGCCATCCAGAGAGAGAACGGCGATCTGCCGCTGATGGTGCACATTGGCAACAACCCGCCAAACCTCGACGAAATCGCCGAACTGCTGAGTTCAGGCGACATCATCACCCACTGCTACAACGGCAAACCGAACCGCATTCTGACCCCCTCAGGGGAGCTGCGCGCTTCCATCACCTCCGCCCTGAAGCGTGGCGTGCGGCTGGACGTGGGCCACGGCACCGCGAGCTTCAGCTTTGAGGTGGCAAAACGCGCCATCGCGATGGGCATTCTGCCGCACACCATCAGCTCGGATATCTACTGCCGCAACCGCCTTAACGGCCCGGTCGGCTCGCTGGCGAGCGTAATGTCAAAATTTCTCGCCATCGGCATGTCATTGCCGCAGGTGATTGAGTGCGTCACCGCCAACGCCGCCGACGGTCTGCGCCTGACGCGCAAAGGCCGCATTCAGCCAGGTCTCGACGCCGACCTGACGCTCTTCACCCTTAAGCGCCAGCCAACGCTGCTGGTGGATGCCGAAAACGACAGCCTGCAGGCTGAACACATTCTGGTGCCGCTTGCCGCGATCCGCGCGGGCAAGGGCTACATGACCGAACAAGGGAGCACGGAACATGCCTTCAATTTTTGAGAAATACAATTTAAAACAGGTGATTAACACCTCCGGGCGCATGACGGCGCTCGGCGTCTCCACCCCGCGCCCGGAAGTGGTGCAGGCGGCAATGGCGGGGATGAACCAGTACTTCGAGATGAAGGATCTGGTGAACAAAACCGGCGAATACATCGCGAAGCTGCTGGATGTGGAAGGGGCAACCGTCGTTTCCTGCGCCTCGGCGGGCATCGCCCAGTCCGTGGCGGCGGTGCTGGTGAAAGACAGCGACTGGCTGCTGGAAAACCTGCACGTCACTCCAATTGAGAACAACGAAATCGTGCTGCCGAAAGGCCACAACGTCAACTTTGGCGCGCCGGTGGGCACCATGGTGGCGCTGGGCGGCGGCCGACTGGTGGAAGCGGGCTATGCCAACGAATGCTCCGCCGATCAGCTGGCGGCGGCGATAACCCCGCGCACCGCGGCGATCATGTATATCAAATCCCACCACTGCGTGCAGAAGAGCATGCTCAGCGTGGAGCAGGCGGCAGTAGTGGCGCGTAAACACGACCTGCCGCTGATCGTCGATGCCGCGGCGGAAGAGGATCTGCACACTTACTACCGCGCCGGGGCGTCTCTTGTTATTTACAGCGGCGCGAAGGCGATCGAAGGGCCAACCAGCGGGCTGGTGATTGGCAGAACCCAGTATGTGGAGTGGGTCAAACGCCAGACGGCGGGTATTGGCCGGGCGATGAAGGTGGGTAAAGAGGGCATTCTGGGCCTCACCTGCGCCATCGAACACTACCTGACGGCAACCAAAGAGAGCGGGGCGGAGATGGTGGCGAAGATGACCCCCTTTATCGATGCGCTCAACACCCTGAACGGCGTGACCGCCCGCGTGGTCTGGGACAGCGCGGGCCGCGATATCGCCCGCACCGAGATTAAGTTCGACGAAGCCACCACCGGCGTCGGTACCGGCGATCTGGTGCATGCGCTGAAGCAGGGCGAATACGCCATCTACTTCCGCGGCTATAAAGCGAACGAAGGGATTATCGAAGCGGACGTGCGCAGCGTCACCGCTGACCAGCTCAACATTGTCTACCGCCGCATCAGCGAAGTATTAGGCCAGGAGAAAACCGCATGAAACTGACCCCTAACTTTTACCGCGACCGCGTCTGCCTGAACGTGCTGGCCGGCTCGAAAGCCAACGCCAGCGCTATCTACGAAGCCGCAGAGGGCCATGTACTGGTGGGCGTGCTCTCCAAAAACTACCCGGACGTGGCAAGCGCGGTGGCGGATATGCGCGAGTACGCTCAGCTTATCGATAACGCCCTCTCCGTAGGGCTGGGAGCAGGTGACCCGAACCAGTCGGCGATGGTGAGCGAGATCGCCCGTCAGGTGCAGCCGCAGCACGTTAACCAGGTTTTCACCGGTGTAGCCACCAGCCGTGCGCTGCTGGGGCAGAGCGAGTCCGTGGTCAACGGCCTGGTCTCCCCCACCGGCACCGTCGGGATGGTGAAAATCTCCACCGGCCCGCTGAGCAGCGCGGCACCAGATGGGATCGTCCCGGTGGAAACGGCCATTGCCCTGCTGAAAGATTTCGGCGGCAGCTCAATCAAATACTTCCCGATGGGCGGTCTGAAGTGCCGGGACGAATACCAGGCGGTGGCGGAAGCCTGCGCCCGGCACGACTTCTGGCTGGAGCCGACCGGGGGTATCGATCTGGACAACTTTGAGGCGATCCTGCAGATCGCCCTCGATGCAGGCGTGAGCAAGATCATCCCGCATATCTACAGCTCGATTATCGACAAAGCCAGCGGGGATACGCGTCCGGAAGATGTGCGTACGCTGCTGGAGATGACGAAAAAACAGGTTAAGTAGTCCCTCACCCTAACCCTCTCCCGCCGGGGGAGGGAAACATGATCAGGAGCCACCATGCATACCCGTAACCTGCTTGTCGCTTCACTCTCAATGCTTGCCACCGCCGCTGTCGCCCAGACGCAGTACGCCTGGGTGGGGACCTACAACCCCAACGGCGAAGGGCTCTACCGCTTTACCGTCGATCCGCAATCCGGCGCGCTCGCCAACAAAACGCTGGTGAGTAAACTGCCGAACGCCGCGCAGCTAACCGTCTCCCGCGACGGCAAAACGCTCTATCTGGCAAGCGAAGTGGAGCAGGGGGTGGTGCAGGCGCTGCGGGTGGGCGATAACGGCGAGCTGAGCGAACTGAATCAGGTGGCCTCCGGCGGTGCGGGACCGGTCTATCTCTCGCTGACGCCGAACGGCAAGCACCTGCTGGTGGCTAACTATGTCAGCGGATCCATTGCGGTGCTGCCGATCAACGCTGACGGCAGCCTGGGTAATGCCACGGATACCCACCAGGATCAAGGCGAACCGGGTGCCGCGAAACCCCAAGCCGCCGTAGAGGGCAGTTTTGCCATCAGCGATCACAATGGCCCCCATGCGCACATGATCGCCGCCGATCCGAGCGGGAGGTTTGTCTTTTCAACCGATCTGGGGCTGGATCGTATCTATCAGTACCGTTTTGACGATCGCACCGGGAAGCTCACCCCGAACGATCCGCCGTTTATCAGCGCCTCTTCGAAAGGGGCCGGACCGCGCCATTTCGTCTTTACGCCAAAAGGTGATGCCCTGTGGCTGATTAACGAAGAGGCGTCTACGCTGACCCATTATGCCGTAGAGGCCAACGGCACGCTGAAAGAGGGCAAGAGTGTCTCTGCGCTGCCAGCCGGCTACAAGGGCACCAGTTTTGCCGCCGGGCTGGCGTTAAGTGGTGATGGTAAGCAGCTGTATGTTGCTAACCGTTTGCATAACAGCATCGGCCACTTTACCGTAACGGCGGAAGGAACGCTGACGCATCAGGACGATGTCTGGACGCGTGGCGATTACCCGCGCACCCTGACGCTCGATAAACAGGGGCGCTGGCTCTATGTCATGAACCAGCGCAGCGACAACATCACCCGGTTTCGCGTGGCGCAGGACGGCAAGCTGAGCGTCGAGCCAGACTATACCCCGGTCGGCAGCCCATCCCAGATGGTCATTTCACCCTAAGCTGTAAGAGGACAACCCCGTGCGATTTCCCAACCAACGTTTAGCGCAACTGTTCGAGATGTTGCAAAACGAGACGCTGCCGCAGGACGAACTGGCGCAACGGTTGTCGGTCTCCACGCGTACCGTCCGGGCTGATATCACCGCGCTGAACGCGCTGCTGGCGGGGAACGGGGCGCAGTTTATCCTCAGCCGCGGTAACGGCTATCAACTGAAAATTGACGATCCGGCGCGCTATCAGCTGTTGCAGGCTTCGCATCCGCGGACGTTGCGTATTCCGCGCACCAGCCAGGAGCGGGTGCACTACCTGGTGGTGCGCTTTCTCACCTCGGCATTCTCCCTCAAGCTGGAGGACCTGGCCGACGAGTGGTTTGTCAGCCGCGCCACGCTACAGAGCGATATGGCGGAGGTGCGCGAGTGGTTTCATCGCTATCGCCTGACCCTGGAGACCCGCCCGCGTCACGGTATGAAGCTGTTTGGCAGCGAGATGGCGATCCGCGCCTGCCTCACCGATCTGCTGTGGCAGCTGGCGCAGCAGGACAACCTTAATCCGCTGGTGACGGAAGTGGCACTCAATGCCGGCGTGCCGGAGCAGCTCGCCGCCGTCCTGCATGAGACCTTTACCCGTCATCATATCCGTCTGACCGACGAGGGGGAGCTGTTTTTACGGCTCTACGGCGCGGTAACGGTGCGACGCATCAGCGAAGGCTATCCACTGCCGGAGTTTAACGCCGAAGAGGTGGCCGAGAACGTGCGCGACGCCGCGCGGGATATCGCCAGCGCCATCGCCCGGCTGGCCGATAAAACGCTGTCTCCCTCGGAGGTGACCTGGCTGGGGGTGCATATCGCCGCCCGCCAGGTACAGGAGATCTCACCCAGCGCCATCAACGCCGATGATGAAGAGGCGCTGGTGAACTACATCCTGGGCTATATCAACACCCACTATAACTACAACCTCCTCGCGGACGCTCAGCTCCACGCGGATCTGCTGACCCACATAAAAACCATGATCACCCGGGTGCGCTACCAGATCATGATCCCCAATCCGCTGCTGGATAACATCAAGCAGCACTATCCGATGGCATGGGACATGACCCTGGCGGCGGTGTCGAGCTGGGGCAAGTACACCCCGTATGCGATCAGCGAAAACGAGATTGGCTTCCTGGTGCTGCATATCGGCGTCGGCCTGGAACGCCACTACAACATTGGCTATCAGCGCCAGCCGCGGGTGATGCTGGTGTGCGACGCGGGCAACGCGATGGTGCGGATGATCGAGGCCGTTTTGCAGCGCAAGTATCCGCAAATCGAGGTGACGCGTGTGCTGACGCTGCGGGAGTATGAGCAGTGCGAGAACATCAGCGAAGATTTCGTCATCTCCACCGCGCGGATCGGCGAAAAAGCCAAGCCGGTGGTGATGATTGCCCCGTTCCCGACCGACTATCAGCTCGAGCAGATCGGCAAGCTGGTGCTGGTGGACAGAACGCGCCCCTGGATGCTGGAAAAGTACTTTGATGCCAGCCACTTCCGCGTGATTAATCAGCCCATCGACCAGCAGACGCTGTTCCGTGAGCTGTGCGGTCAGCTACAGGAGGAGGGGTTTGTGGATGCAGAGTTTCTCGACTCGGTGGTAGAGCGCGAGGCCATCGTCAGCACCCTGCTCGGCGACGGCATCGCCCTGCCGCACTCCCTCGGTTTGTTGGCGCAAAAAACCGTGGTCTACACCGTGCTGGCCCCGCAGGGGATCCAGTGGGGGGATGAAACCGCGCACGTGATCTTCCTGCTGGCGATCAGTAAAAGCGAGTATGAAGAGGCGATGGCCATCTACGATATCTTTGTCACCTTCCTGCGCGAACGGGCGATGACGCGGCTCTGTCAATGTCACGACTTCGCGGAGTTTAAAACCGTGGCGATGGAGAGTTTGAGCCGGTTTTGAGAGGCGCTATCCAGAATTCGATGTAATGCGAATGTAATGCTAAACTGCATTACACATTCGTTTTTACCGGAGGCATAATGGCCACGCTTAACGTCCGTCTGGATGACAAACTCAAAAACGAGGCATATGCCGTGCTGGAAAAACTGAACATTACCCCGACGGAAGCCGTTCGGCTTCTGTTCCAGTATGTCGCGGAAAATGGCCGCATGCCGGTCAAAACCATGACGGTAAGTGACAGCGAAGATGAACTGATCAGGACGGTCAGGGAACGGCTGGCGAATCCGCAAAAAGGGATCAAGGTTAGTCTGGATGACCTATGAGCTGGAATTCGATCCACGTGCGCTAAAGGAGTGGCAGAAACTGGGTGATACGGTTAAGAGTCAGTTTAAGAAGAAGCTGGCAGTCGTCCTGTCAAACCCGCGAAGAGAGTCTGCCAGGCTACATGGCTTACCGGACTGCTACAAAATTAAACTCAGTTCGTCCGGTTATCGGCTGGTATATCAGGTCAGGGATAAGGTCATTACGGTATTTGTGGTCGCAGTGGGAAAACGCGAAAAATCAGCCGTCTATCACGACGCAAATCAACGGCTTTAAGACTCAACGCAGATGATGCACCACCTGGTTACTGCTGCCGCGCCAGATCAGCATCGGATCTTTCAGATCCTGCACAAATTTGCCGTCGATCAGCACGTTGATCAGATCCACCACCTGCATCTGCTCATCGTTCAGTTCGTCCAGCTTATAGCCCGTCCACACCCAGATATCTTTGCCCGGGCACTCGGCGCGAATGCGCTGCACCAGCTTCAGGATATCCGGCACGTTTTGCGGGTGCAGCGGATCGCCGCCGGAGAGCGAAATCCCCTGGCGTTTGATGCGCGTGTCGTTGAGATCGTCGATGATCCGCTGCTCCATCTCCGCGGTAAACGGCATGCCGGAGTTGAGCCGCCAGGTGCTTTTGTTATAGCAGCCGGGGCATTCGTGAACGCAGCCGGAGACAAACAGGGTGCAGCGGGTGCCGGGACCGTTGACGATGTCGACAGGATAATATTGATGATACTTCATAGCGTATAACCACGCCGGGTGTCGCGTAGCGATCCC